>JAPKCH010000111.1 GCA_026421185.1 Dehalococcoidia bacterium
GCTGCTGGCGCTGACAACATTAATCCACCGCCAGACTTAGCAGCAATTCTCATAAGCTTCAGCGAGACGGTATACATAGAAGCCATTAAATCTGCTCCGAAAGAAATCGATGAAAAAGTCGTGTTGTCTGTAGCTTCCCGCAACTCCGTTATATACACGGGGCTACTAGCTATAGGACTAGCACTTAAGTACCCGAGCACTGCTGATGTACTGCAGGGGTTCATGCCCGACAGAACATTGCATATGATCGACCTCCAAGTGGAGCTTTTGCAGACAGCGCTAAAGAATGATGGGCAGGTGGCAGAGGAAGAACCTCAGAGGCTCGACCCAGATTGCGACGTCTGTAGTAAGCCAGTCAAATTACATGACGGGGCAGTGTGGGTAGATCGCAAGGAAATCTTTAATGCGGAGCTAGACCGTAGGTTAAAGCCGGAAACTGACGAATCGATCGACATGCGGCAATATTCGGCGCCTGACCGTGTACATATCTATTTCGGGCACCTTGATTGCCAGGACCATATGATTCAGAACTCTTACGCTGCGGAAACATACCTACTTAGCCCGAGTAGTCTCTTGAACCTTTCAGCGCACCTGTTCACAAAAAGATGGTTCAAGCACAGCGATTACCCGGGATTTGCCAGGAAATGGTCTAAGAGGTTTTGAGACCATTTTTTAATATCCTGACCTTTAACACCATATTTTGTTCATTATGTTCGACTGGTATTACTTCCGGTCAGATGTGGCCCAGGCTCCGGTAGCTTTGTTCTCATTGTTCCACCAGCCGGGCTGGGCCTCAGGCGAATCGACATCTACGGCGAACTCTTCCAAAGCCTCTGGAATCAGTTCGATACCTAGACCAGGGCGACCGTTAGGAAATATTGAACCGTCCCGAACATCAAACATCGGGGTGATGATCTTCTCGAAAGTCTCGAACCACGTATGTAGGCACTCTTCACGATAGAGGTTTGGAATTGCGATAGAAGCTTGGAACGATGCGGCAATTGCCACTGGTCCAAGTGCATCGTGTGGGCTGACATTGATGTACTGAATCTCAGCCATCGACGCTATCCGACGAATTTCGCTGATGCCGCCGCACCAAGCGATATCGGGCATGATGAAATCTACTAAGCGATCACGGAGGATTTCGTCGTAGTCCCAGCGAGTGAAGTGTCGTTCGCCAACACATAGCGGAACGTTCGTGTTCTCACGAATCTGGCGAAGTGCGTTGTGATTCTCGACGTGAGTGGGTTCTTCAAACCAAACGAGGTCGATATGTTCAATGGCGTTGGCTGCTTTGATAGCCGAAGCAACGTCCATTCGAGCGTGTGCATCGACGAGAATCTCGTAGTCGGGCCCAACGGTTTCTCTAAGTGCTTCCATCCACTCGACTGCCTCCGCGATCGCTTTTGGCTCCATGCGTTCGACCATGTTTGCGCCATAGAAGGTTTCGCCCATCGTGCGGCGGTTAGGGAATGGATCAGTTTTGATCGCCTGATAGCCGGCTGCCATAGTGAGACGTGCTTCTTCTTGCATCGTTTCGATGCCTTGACCGGCACTGATGTCACGAACGTGTGTGTAGAGCGGCACGCTCTCCCTAACTGCGCCACCGAGAAGATCATAAACAGGTACACCAAGCACTTTGCCTTTGATGTCCCAAAGTGCGATATCGATCGCGCTGATTAAGTGAGAAATATAGCCGCGACCGTTGAGATCGGAGTTCACGTGGAAGATGCGCTGCCAGATTTCCTCTATGTTCTTGGGATCGGAACCCACAACAAGCGGCTTGATAGCTTCGATTCCGCGGACTAGATGGCTGTTTACGGCGTAATCGGTGCATTCGCCTAAACCAGACACACCTTCGTCGGTTTCAACTTCGACAAAGAGCCATGCGAGACCCGGAATCGGCATAACAACGTGAGTTTTGATATCGGTGATTTTCATGGAAAGGGATTTGTACTCGGCGAGTTTTAGTTAAAGTGAGGCAGATTGTAGCCGCAAATAACACTAGAGTCTCGGTTTGACTCAGACCGCACCTTGATGAGCAGTGAGAAGAAACACCGGACTGACATGGATCGTGTCTCCGTTTTAATACTTGATTGAGCTCTTGAGCACGGAACTGCCAAAAATGGTCGCAGTTAGCGGTATTATTCTCCTAAGAGTTCGTTTCATTTATAATTTATCGACGGATTTGATCTCGATTGCATGCCGATTGAACGCCGTTATCAACAAAATATCGACAGGAAAAGTTAATGACCTCACGTGTCAA
>JAPKCH010000060.1 GCA_026421185.1 Dehalococcoidia bacterium
CCCAAATTACCGAAGTACACATCAACCCCTACGCCAATACCTACCGCTACATCGAAACCCTCAAACACTGCGACGGCGATTCCTCCAACGCCAACTATTGCACCACATTCCACCGCTACTACATCGCCAACACCAACCGTTCTGCCCACAGAACCGACAACTACTCCTGAACTGGTTATCAATCAGGAACGGGCTGATGAAGGCGAATCGATCTATTTAAACAACTGCTCCGGCTGCCATTCACAAGGCCTAAACAAAATCGTCGGCCCCGGACACGAAAACGTCTACGAAACAGCGAAAACTCGAGTCACGGGGTTATCGCCAGAGGTATACCTCACACAATCGATCACCGATCCGACAGTCTTCGTAGTACCTGGATTTCTGCCAATAATGCCCAGTTTCTCGTTCTTCAGCGACGAACATATTCTCGCTCTCGTAGAATTTCTGAAAACCCTCTAGCTTTCCGCCCACAGTTCGCGACAATAGGAACCCGACTCGTAAGAGTCGGCACATTTTGGGCCGGGGTGGTGGAATGGTAGACACGGCGGATTTAAAATCCTCTGTCTTAACAGACGTGTGGGTTCGAGTCCCACCCTCGGTACCAAAATATTTACGCTTTGCAGTTCATCAAACTGCCACCAGCCATTTTCTCGCGTACGACACCCAAGTAAGCTAATAACCGGCCTTCGATATTCGATCCAGCCAACCACAAACCTGACGGAGAAAAAGTTCCAATGGCATCACCCATTATCGGAATCATCGGTGGCACGGGTCTTTACGATATCGACGGATTCGAAAACGCCCAGTGGGTCACCGTCGAATCTCCGTTCGGCGAACCGTCCGACCAACTGCTGATCGGCGATTTCGAGGGACACCGACTCGTCTTTCTGCCACGACACGGTCGTGGGCATCGCATTCCTCCAACGGAAATCAACTACCGAGCCAACATCGACGCGCTGAAGCGAGCGGGAGTCGATCGGGTAGTTTCTTTCTCGGCTGTGGGATCGCTGAGGGAAGAGCACAAGCCGGGCGACTTCGTACTGGTTGACCAGTTCATCGATCGCACGTTTGCACGAGAAAAATCGTTCTTCGGCACCGGGTTCGTGGCACACGTTAGCATGGCCGATCCTATCTGCTCGACGACCCATACAGTTATTTCCGAAGCGGCAAGTGAGCTGGGTCTCGACCATGCTGTTGGGGGTACCTACCTCGCGATGGAAGGACCGCAATTTTCCAGTCGAGCCGAATCCGAGCTTTATCGATCGTGGGGCTGCACTGTTATTGGCATGACCAACATGCCCGAAGCAAAACTCGCCCGAGAAGCCGAACTCGCCTACGCAACAGTAGCTATGGTCACCGACTACGACTGCTGGCACACCGACCACGAAGACGTCTCAACCGCATCCATCCTTGAAGTACTAAAAACCAACACCATCCACGCCAAAGAACTAATCAAAGCCATCATCCCCAAACTAGCATCACTCGAAGCTCCCTTCGAATCAGGCGCCCACACAGCATTGGAGCACGCCGTAGTGACCGCCCCCGAGCATCGTGATCCAGAGATGTTGACAAAGCTGGGGGTCGTGGCTGGGCGAGTGTTGGGCAGCGATGGGTGGTAGGGAGTTATCCCTCCAAGTTCAACCACGCCAAATCACCTGACGTCATCTCAACATCCAACGCCGCCATCGAACTTCTCGTCTCATCGGCCGATAATGGCCCGACTAGGGGGAAGGTTGGGTTTGGTTGGTTTAGGACGTAGGCGAGGGCGATTGTGATTGCGGCTACGTTTTTACGGCTTGCCATTTCACGGACTCGTGCGAGTCGTTCGAAGTTGTCGTCGCTGTACCAGCTTCGGACCAAATCCGGATCGGAGTGATCGTCAGGATGTGCTCGACCATCGGCGAAGAATCCTCTTGCCTGACTCGACCACGGGAACAACGGCATGTTGCGTTCAGCGAGCCAATTTCGTGATTCGACATCAGACGCTGCCAAACATCCGGCCCAAGGTGATTCGACCATTCGGGCGAGGCTCATGTGATTGCTGAGAACGCTGAATCCAGCAAGTCTGTTTTTGGCAGCGTACTCGTTCGCTTCGTCCATACGAGCCAGACTCCAGTTCGATCCGCCAAAGACTCCCAGACGCCCTGCCCTTTTGTGCTCGTTCAGAACATCGACGAATTCGCCAACAGGAATTTCGGGATTGTCTCGGTGAAGAAAGTAGATATCGATAAAATCAGTCTGAAGAAGCTCTAAGCTTTGGTTAAACTCGGTGGTGAGAGTTTCAGGATTGCAATTCGGAGTGTGGGCACCCTTCGTAATGACGACGGTGTTGCTGCGTACACCACGCCGATTCATCCACTCGCCAAACACCGCTTCCGCTTTGCCGTAATGGTGTGCCGTATCGAAAGTATTGCCGCCTTGCTCGGCGTAGGTATCGTAAAGAGTCCCGGCATGGTCGATCTCTTGCCCACCAAGAGTGCCCATCACGATTTTCGAAACCGGATGTTTTACGTCAGTGACTCGCTCGTATCTCATTTTGACGCAGGGGCCAGTGCTACTACTCAAGCGTCCATCACCTCATCTGAGTAAACGTGTCGTGAAACGATCGACGATCCGCCATCGACTGTCAGCACAGTTCCAGTAACCCAGCGTGCTTCGTCGCTTGCCAAAAATACCGCCGCCCAGCCAACATCCCACGGCGTGCCTTCGGTTCCGAGCACTGTGGTGTTCTTCCGATACGCCCTCGATTCCTCCGACAATCGCCACGCAACCATCGGTGTGTAGACGGGTCCGGGTGCGATTGCGTTCACCCGAATGCCCTCACGACCGTGATCGCCAGCCATCGATAACGTGAGCCCGATCACACCAGCCTTCGATGCTGTGTAAGCGGGATCTTGGCCTGACCGAGAGCCTGATATCGAGGAGATGTTGATGATCGATCCGCCACCCGTTTCGATCATACGGGGTATGGCATGGCGTGAAGTAAGCACCATGCTCTTCAGATTGAGAGTCATGATTTTGTCCCAGTCATCGAGATCAATAGTAGTGACTTTTTCACGGTGGCTGTTGCCAACGTTGTTGTCGAGAATATCGAGTCGACCGTACTGCGCAATTGTGAACTCAACTAGTTCACGGCACTCGTCGTCGCTTGTTACATCAGCGGCGAACGCCGAAGCAACACCGCCTTCGGCTTCGATCTGCGCCAGCGTCTCGGCTGCACGGTCTATCTCCATATCTACCAGTACAACTTTTGCTCCTTCGCTGGCGAACAGCGTGGCAGTTGCTTTGCCGTTTCCGACGCCCTCGCCGCGCGAGCCTGCGCCGGTGACTATCGCCACTTTGCCTTCTAATCGAGGTTTACGCTCTGTCATCCGATTCTCCTATCGTGCCCTGACCATTCATGTTCACGTAGTACAAATTTCTGGATCTTGCCGGTGGCGGTTTTTGGGAGTTCGCCGAACTCTACTTCTTGTGGAGCCTTAAAGTGGGCTAACCGGGCGCGACAGAACAAGATGATTTCTTCCGCGGAAACATCGAAGCCATCTCGTAGCGATATGAATGCCTTTGGTGATTCGCCCCATTGTTCGCTTGGCACACCGACCACGCAAGTTTCGAGAACGGCGGGATGCTCCATAAGGACTTTCTCGATTTCGACGGACGAAATATTTTCGCCGCCCGAGATGATCACATCTATCTTGCGATCTTTCAGTTCGATGTATCCGTCGGGATGCATCACGCCCAGGTCGCCGGTGTGGAACCAGCCTCCTTCGAACGCGGCTTCCGACGCTTCGGGATCGTTATGATATCCGACCATGATCGTGTTGCCACGTGTGACCACTTCGCCGATGGTTTCTGCGTCGGCAGGAACGTTGTTCATGTCGGTGTCGACGATACGAACGCCAGTGTGACCAACGGTGTTTGCGACTCCCTGTCGTGAGAGCATCTGGGCGTGATCGTCGTTACCAAGTTCACTCCAACCGGGCTGGCTAGCTGAGAACGTTGAGGGTCCGTACGTTTCGGTCAGGCCATAAGCGTGTACTAGCTCAGCGCCTAGTGTTTTCATCGTTCGCAACATCTTAGGCGCAGGTGGAGCACCGCCTGTGACGATCTTCACACCATCGATAATTCCGGGCTTCGCTACATCGGAATTATCGAGCATGGTGAGAACGGTTGGGGCAGCGCACATGTGAGTTACAGAATGCTTGATGGTGAGTTCAAACACTTCCTCAGCATCCACACTTCGAAGGCAAACGTGGGTGCCTCCGACGGCTGTGATTGCCCACGTGTAACTCCATCCATTGCAATGGAACATCGGGAGAGTCCAAAGATACGTGCTGTCAGAATTGAGTCCGATATCGACACACTGTCCGAGCGCAACAAGATACGATCCCCGTCCGTTGTATTCGACTCCCTTGGGCGTGCCGGTCGTGCCTGACGTGTAGTCGATCGCCACGATGTCTAGCTCAGATCGGTTGAGTTTCGGAAGGCTAGTGTTTGTGCCCGAATCCAAGAACTGGTTGTATTCGATCGCACCGTGGAGGGTCGATACTGGCGATCCTGAGGCGGGGTCGATCACTTCTACTAGGAGGTCGATAGTTTCTAGTCCATTAAGTGCCTCCTCAACGGTCGCCGCGTATTCGGAATCGAACACAAAAGCTTTTGCCCCTGAATGACGGAGTATGTAGCGGATTTCACGACTGGAGAGGCGAGTGTTAATAGCAACCAACACACCGCCCATACGCATCGGACCGTAGTGACCTTCGAGCATTTCAGGGATATTAGGAACGAGGTAGGCGATGCGATCGCCAGGATTCATTCCAGCGCTTACGAACGCACCGGCCAGTCGATAAATTCGCTCATCGAACTCGGCATAGGTGTAGCTTCGGTCGTCGTAGACGATCGCTGGTTTGTTCGAGTAGATCTGAGCGCTTCTGTTTAAAAACAGACCCGGATACAAATTCAAAAAAGAAACTGAATCGTCGTTGCGCATACCACGATCATTCGTCAATGACTGACCTTCCACGATATCGAACCCTCAGGAATCTAGAACAATAAAGCAGAAGAGGGAACGGTCAAGTGAATTGCGGCTGCTCTGGGAGCGAGGAAGGACTTATCATCTCCCTAATAAAAATCACAAAATTCGAAATAATCACGGTCCCACCAAGCTGGACCCTGATTCAACATACCCTTCTCGAGTCCCGTAATCCCATCACCGTCTCGACCCATATCTTTATATTAACGGGATTTATCTGCCGTTTTGGAACTCTGACAACAGTCGCTAATACTGACATCAACTATGGGCATATTACGTGGTCCACCGGCGTACAATCCCCTCGGCTCCACTAAATCACACCCAATACGAAGGTAGCTCGACACGGAACTCTGGATACTTGCGGCACTCGCTAACCCGCTCATTTTCTCAATCGTTACGCTGATAGATAAGCGAGTGTTGTCGGGCTTTGGGCTCGGACTCCCAAGCTTTAATTTATTCGTTGGAGGAAGCCAGGGCCTATTCGGAGTAGTCGTACTCCTGTTCAACTTTCCGGTTACTGTCGAATTCGAAATTATCGCCAAAGCGTGGTCGATCGGAGTCCTACAAGCATTCACATTGATCTTCATGTTCTGGATGTTGAAGCGGGAAGATCCCTCACGAGTAATCCCGGCGATGCAAACGTCACCGATCTACGTAGCACTGCTAGCGTGGATGATCTTTGGCGAATCCTTGAGTACGCTTCAGTGGATAGCCGTTCTCTTAGCAGTTGGCGGCAGCATTATGGCGTCAGTCCGAATCGGCTCGCTGAGCCCAAACGGTAAAGTTGGCTTCCAACCGATATTCCTGCTGCTTGCCGTCGGTGCGCTGTTGATGGCCAGTTCTCAACTAATCACGAAATCCATCGTCGACGATCTATCGACGCTTCACATAGTTTCGTTGCGAGGCATCGGCCTGTTTACGATCATGTGGGCAGTATTCGCCCGGCCAACTGCGCTTCGAGGACTTGGTAGCTTCCTGAAGCAGCCCAAGCGTGCACCATGGCTGATAATCGCAGAAGGCATCATGCCGTTCAACGGTCACCTATTGATCACTTACGCTATCGGCAAAGGCCCCATCGCTCTCGTATCGTCGCTCGGTGGCGCACGACCGATTTTCGTATTCAGCATGAGCGCACTCGGAGCGTGGCTCGCTCCAAGTTTAATTTACGAAAAGTTCACTCGACCTGACATGGCGCTGAAGTTAGTTTCAGCCAGCATGGTAGTCGCGGCCGTAGTGATTATTTCGTTGAGCTAAACAAAAAACGTCTGCAAATAGGTAGACAGTTTTTTGTTCTATTTCAGTTTAGAGGTTCTCTGCGATGAGAACCTCTAAACTAGGTCGTAGTCAAGACCGAGCTCTGCCTTGATTGATGCGAACCACTCGACCACTTCGCGGTGGTATGGAATACCGTTTCGCTGGCGAATCTCGACTTCTTCTGCCTCAGGCAGACCTGCATAAACAACGCGTTCTTGATCAGGCGCTGGCTTAGCGTTACGCAGTCCGCTGAGGAACTTGTCCATATCGTCCTTGAACTGCTCAGGATCAATAAACCCATCGATCTTGATTGCCTGAACGTAATGTCCCATGATGGTTCGTGGAGACGTAGGCATCAGGAATCCAGGTCCCATTCCAGAAAGAATCGGAGCCATGATTTCTGCCATCGCTGCGAATCCGTAACCCTTGTGGGAGCCTTGTTCTCGCGTGCCACCGAATGGAAGGATGTGGTAGTCATTCGGAAGTTGAGTTTCTTCCATGATAGGCGTGCCATCTGTGTCACTGATCCAAGCTGGATCCATTGGTGCACCAATACGTTCCGCAAGTCGAAGCTTGTTACCAGCAACCTGCGTTGTTGCAACATCAAATACGAACGGAGCTTCGTTTCGAGCTGGAGCCGCCCACGCCCATGGGTTAGTAGCAAACATCTTCTCGCTGGCGTGCGTCGGAACCATCGAGAGAGGGTTACCCGCCGATGTGGTTATTCCGATCATGTCGTGCTTCAACGGCATCATGGAGTGGTAAGCCAGCATCCCAATGTGTCGAGAGTTGTGAACAGTCACCGCTCCCATACCGTGCTTGTCAGCCTTTTCGATTGCCATTTCCATGGCTTTCGGCAGAACGTGCAATCCCAACCCGGTGTCACCATCTAGGTTGGCGGTTACATCTGTTTCACGGGTCACTTGAACGTTAGGAGTTGGATTGATCTGTTGATCACCGTACATCTGAACGTAAACACGAAGCTGGTTCGATACTCCATGCGATTCACATCCACGTAAGTCGCTTGTGAGTAAAACCTCCGCAGAAAGTGCTGCATCTTCGGCAGACTGTCCACATTTTTCAAAAATTTCCGTCGTAGCTGCAAGCATGTTTTCAGCCTGAACAATCACACGATCTTTTTCTGGAACTAAGAATCGCTCGAGCATATTTTCTCTCTCTCGTCAGCAGTGTCCGGTGATTTATGAATCTATTGAGAAAAGGATGAACCTGCTTAGGGTCGCGCGCAACAGTCGTGTCCTACTCCAATGATCGATTCTCGAGGGCGAACGGGATTCTTAATAAAGTTCAATAAAACAATGGAACTTTATCGCCCGAATTCGAGTAATGAGACCGAACGCGAAACCGCCCCGGCGAACTAATTCGTCGGGGCGGTTTGAATTTTCATAATTCGCTGAACCTAAACGGCAGCGAGTTTCTTTGCGCCTTTAGCTCGACCACGCTTGTTCTGGTCGAGAATGCTTTTGCGCACTCGTACGTGGCTAGGTGTTACTTCAAGACACTCGTCATCCATCATAAACTCAAGCGCTTGCTCCAGAGTCAGTGCTTTATGGGCGTCGAGATGTTCTGCTTTATCAGCACCCGCAGATCGCATATTGGTCTGTTTTTTTGCTTTGACCATATTCAAATCCATGTCTTGTGGACGTGGGTTCTCTCCAACAATCATGCCTTCATAAACCTCTGTTGCAACCGGAACGAACAACTGACCGCGTTCCTGTGCGCTTAGCAGAGAATATGTGGTAGTTACCCCACGACGGTCGGCGATAAGGCTGCCGGTCGGTCGAGATCGCATCTCACCCTGCCAGCGTTCGTATCCTTCGAAAACGTGGTGAGCGAGACCTGCTCCACGAGTTTCAACGACGAATTCGTTGTGGAAGCCGATAAGTCCACGGGCAGGAATTACGAAGTCCATTCGAACTCGTCCCTGACCGTGGTTCACCATGTTCACCATCTTGCCCTTGCGGTGTGCAAGAAGCTGCGTGACGGACCCGAGGTGATCCTCGTTGATGTCGACTGCAAGTCGTTCCATCGGTTCGTGTAGCTTGCCATCAATCATCTTAGTAACCACTTCAGGCTTACCAACGGTCATTTCAAATCCTTCACGTCGCATGGTTTCAACCAATACTGCGAGTTGAAGTTCGCCTCGTCCCTGGAATATCCAAGAGTCAGGGCGATCGGAAGGCAGAATATTGATAGATACGTTACCGATCAGCTCGCTCTCAAGGCGGTCCTTGATCATTCGAGCAGTTAGCTTCTTACCATCAAGACCGGTCAACGGTGATGTGTTGATGCCGATAGTGGCAGAAAGGCTAGGTTCATCGATTCGAATAGTCGGAAGCGGTCGGGGATCTTCCAGATCGGCGATAGTTTCGCCAATGGTGATCTCGGGCATACCAGCCACGGCGATGATTTCACCGGCGCTCGCTTCTGTGGCAGTGATTCGTTCGAGTCCCTCTGTGATGTAAAGCTCGGTGATTTTCGACTGAACAATCGAACCGTCAACCCGGCAGTGCGAGATGATCTGGTCTTTCTTGATCGTGCCCTCGTGCACTCGGCAAATTGCCAGACGTCCGAGGTAGGGCGATGCATCGAGATTGGTCACGTGAGCCTGAAGCGGGTGCTCTTCGTCGAAACTAGGCGCCGTGATTTTTTCGAGAATCAGATCGAACATCGGTGTCAGGTCAGTACCCGGCTTATCGAGATCCATCGTTGCGAGACCGTCACGGGCGACAGAGTAAATAATCGGGAAGTCGATTTGATCTTCAGTCGCATCGAGGTCGATGAAGAGTTCGTAAACCTCGTCGATAACCTCAGCTATACGTGCGTCGGGTCGGTCGATCTTATTGATAACGAGAATTACCGAAAGGTCGGCTTCAAGAGCCTTACGCAGAACGAATCGAGTCTGAGGAAGAGGTCCTTCACTGGCATCTACCAGAAGAAGTACACCATCAACCATAGCTAGTCCACGTTCAACTTCTCCACCGAAGTCTGCGTGACCTGGAGTGTCAATAATGTTGATCTTGGTGTCGCCCCATCGAACAGCAGTGTTCTTGGCGAGAATCGTGATGCCTTTTTCCTTCTCAAGATCGGTGTTGTCCATTACTCGTTCATCGAGCTCTTTGTAAGAGGCAACTGAACCGGACTGCTTGAGCATGGCATCGACCAAAGTGGTCTTGCCATGGTCTACGTGGGCGATAATCGCGACGTTACGTCGATCGTTACGGAGGGTCTGTGTCATAAGGGCTTTCAGGCTCGTCACAGCGAATATCGTCTGCGCGAAACGACCCGGCTATCTATACCAGATCGGCTGTGATTCTTGGTTTCGACTCTTGCTTAGTAGTCGAACTGAAAATTAGGTATACATCGAGAGTACCACCACTACCTATTAAAGGGCGTTAACCGTTTGATACAGGTTTCGAGCAGGATTTTCTAAACCGTCTCATACAACCCAATAAATATTCGACACTGTTTCACCTGAAAACTTACGGTGCGCTCGACAGTTTCCGATTGAAGGCCCTGTTAGGAACTACTGGAATCGACTCGTCCTGGTTGCGATAGGGCGAATTTTTGATGAGACTAATCGAGTGGCGGCAGCTTTACGCCGAGGATCACACGCAGGTAGTTGACGTTGTGAGCCAGATAATCATCAACGGCAAGATCGATGTTTCCGCCAATCGCATCGAAGCCGTCATCGCCTTCCCGAGGACCATCCATGTCTAGAACTACCCAGCCCTTGTAATGGCGGTCTCGAAGCAGCTTCATCACTGCTGGAAAGTCGACGCCTCCGCCACCCATGTTGTGATAAACGCTGGCTTCGATGTGCTGTTCACGGGGCGGGGTCGCACTGTTCCCTCGGTATTTCGCATAGGTGTCCTTCAAGTGGACCTCAGCGATGCGAGGAAGATAGTCGCTCAAGAGTTTGACTTCGTCCATACCACCGAGGGTTAAGTGCCCAGTGTCAGGAGTCATCCAAACGTAGTTTGGATCTGTGAGATCGAGCATACCGCGTACCTCATGCTCGCGTTCAACGGGGCCCCATATGTGTGGGTGCGGAGCCATACGAATACCCATTTCGATCGTTTGGCGACCGATTTCGTTTAGAGTGTCGGCGAGTCTTTTCAACTGGTCGTCTGTCGTGCCACCTACCGGTCGAGAACCCATGTTGCATTTGTACAGGTCACACCCGATTGGTTGAAGAAAGTCTCGGGCAAACGCTACGTGGTCAGCGATGGTTTTAGGAATTTCTTCTGGATCAATGAAATTTGTCGATTGACCTTTCGCCCCATTGGAAACATCGATTAGCGTTACGTTCGACTCGTCGAATTTTTCTCTAAGAGCGAGCGGGTCGGATCGATGATTTTCGATCTGTTTCGCATAAGGCTCAATTCCTTGAAGACCAAGCGCTGCGATCCGCTTGATCCCCCATTCGATCGGATGACGGGCATCCCAGAGAGAGCTGGTAGTGCCGTAGAGTATGTCGTGGTTTTCAGGGTCTAGAGCCAGATGTTTGGGAGTTACGGCAGACATAGTGCGCTTTCACGGCTGATTTACGATGGCTACGGTGGTCGCCATTATTGGCAGTCGCCGGCG
>JAPKCH010000112.1 GCA_026421185.1 Dehalococcoidia bacterium
TAGATTCAATCTTCAAGTAATAGTTAGTTCGAAATAATAACCTATACCCAGCAAACGAGGAACTTATAAAACAGCACTGCCAACACTCGTGGGCATTTCGATTGGACTCGGATCTTCGGTGTCGATCATCCAGCCGGCAAGCAGTGAGCGCATTTCCGAAATAACGTCAGAATGTTGCGGCAGATGCGCAACGTTCTTGAGTTCCCATGGGTCTTTAGTAAGATCGTAAAGTTCATCCACATCGCCCGGTCCGCCATCCGATCCTGAAGTCAAAGTTGCTCCACGTGCCATCGGATCGGTTACGTACTTCCAATTTTTTGTACGAACCATTTTGCGACGCCCTTCAGCTTCTCGCGCCCAAAGCGTATGGATAAGCGATTCGTAGCCGAAAGGTTTTGGAATATCGTCCAATAGATCCATCGTTACCAATGGACCACCAGCTCCATACTCGGAGAAAGCAGCGTGACGGGCATCAGCAGATGTAACCGTAGGCAATGGCCTACCTTGCATTCGTCGAGTTTCGACCTCAGTTAGAACAGTTTCCTCGTGATCGCTGTTTCGAGACCAACCAGTTCCAATTCCATCGAACGAAGCTAATCCTTGCAGTTCAAGCAATGTCGGCAAAATATCAATCGTGCTCGCCATAGAATCATCGGAAACGCCTTGAGGTACTCCACCGGCTGGCCACGAAACAATCAACGGAACTTGTACAAGAGCATCATAGAAAACACCACCTTTGACCGCCATACCGTGTTCGCCGCCGAAATCACCGTGATCAGCGGTAAATACGACTATCGTGTTCTCACGTAACCCAAGTGCTTCTAACTTGTCGAGAATCCTACCGATCCCATCGTCAACGAATCGTGTCATCGCTTGATAGACGCTAACTATTCCTCGTCGATGTTCTTCAGAATCGTCCGTCTGGCGTAACAATTTCGCCAGCAATCGATTTCGTTCGGGGGCCGTTCCGTCGGTGTACTCATCCGTGCGCTGAGGCGGCATGACTACCTCTTCTGGCGGGAACATGTCAGCATATCGTCGAGGTGCTTCGTACGGCTCGTGAGGGTCAGGAAACGACACCCACAATGCGAACGGGTCAGATTCACCTGAATCGGTGGCTGTGAAATCTCCAGCGACATACTTTTCTAGAAACGCTTCTGTCTGCGTCGCTATTACGGAAGTACCAAAATATTCTTCAGGGCTATCGGAAATCTTATATCCAATTCGAGGGCTCTGTGTGTTTTTACGTAGAGCGACACGAGTCTCATGGGCGAAGTTGATTTCTGACTCAGGAACGACCCATTCCATGCCAGTGTTTCCGACGTTCTCACCTTTGTAGCGACTGCCTTTAGGCAAACCTATGTGAGATACCTCGCATCTAACGTCGAACAATTCCAGATCGCTGGGTTCAACAAAGGCGTGGTTCTTACCAATCAACCCTGTAGTAAATCCGTTATCTTTCCAAATACGAAAAGCGTGCTGTTCCTTTGCAGGCATTAACGTTTCGTTGCGCCTGCACCCGGTCGAATGCGGGTAACGCCCAGTCATCACCGAAGTGCGCGCCGGGACACAAAGTGGATGCGGCGTTATCGCGTGTTCAAATCGAACACCCTCATCAGCCAAACGTTCAAGAGTTGGAGTTTCGATTCCAATCTCTGACGAATACATATGCAGGATAGATGCCTTCATTTGGTCGGCCATTATGAACAGAACGTTAGGAGTCGAATTTTGGGTCATAGGTAGTACTTTTTAACTAAGAATCAAATTGGCGCGGATCGCATGCTTACTCACTCTAGATTCAAACCTGTGAACGTAAAATATTGCATTCCCATTCACTCATAAAATAATCCTGCCAAACCAACGATTCAGCAAGAATTCTTGACCATCGAGTCCCCCTGAACCTGCGATCCAAAGAAGTGTGGGGCAACCAAATCGGTTATCAGGATCGAATTCAGTCTCTGTTCCAGCGACAGCGTAGTATCCGCGAATAAGAATCTTCACACCCTTCGATAACGATAACTCCTTCTGTCTCGGGGAGGCCCGTCGAATGAAAAGCCCGCTTACCGACTGGCGCTTCATCAGAGACGATTGCTAAAACCGCAGGGGTGTACTCGAGCTGCCCCACCGATGATTACGCATACTTCAGACCTCTCGACACTGGGTTCTCGGCTACGCTAGTTCTCAGATTCACCAGCGTAAAATCTAAGGCGTCGTAAAAGTGTAAAACGGTGTGCGAACGCGT
>JAPKCH010000013.1 GCA_026421185.1 Dehalococcoidia bacterium
CGGAAGGAACTATTCACATCGCGACAAGCGGACTCGGTAACGATCCGGTCGTAAGCGGTGGCCGTAAGGGCGACGACAGCATGAGTGTGATCGAGGTTCCTGCCGAGAAGCGTGGTAGCTGGCGTGTTGAGGAAGAATTCATCAACGCTATTCGTGGAACTGAGCCAGTAACTCGATCGAACTTCACTGATTCATTGAAGTACATGGAGTTCACCGACGCCATTCAGGAATCGTGGCAGACCGGCATGAGAATTTACCTGCCTGGTTCGTAACTATGCGGGCTACTGTGTTGGTAGTAGTGATGTTCTGAATTGATCGTTGAAGTGGCCTCGGCATTTTGTGCCGGGGCTACTTCGTTATTCCGGCAATTCTGTTTGTTATGTACCGTAAGAAGCTATCGAGCATCTGTTCAGGTTAGATGGATGTCGAAATATGTACCTACTGTGCTAGGCTCCGGATGTTGGAAAAATAGAGAATATGATTTGATGAGTATTAGTCGAAACATATCGAATACTGTGGGCGCTATTAGATAAACAAACGGAGTTGTTAGTTGACGAACGGTACGATAGGGAAAATCGATTTCAATGCTGATATTGGAGAATCATTCGCAGGGTACGAACTTGGTCTTGATAGCGAAATTGTCAAGTACATAACCTCTGCCAACATCGCTACAGGTTTCCATGCTGGAGATCCCGATTGGATGGCTCGCACCGTCGAATTAGCTATCGGTAATAACGTTGGTATTGGTGCTCATCCTGCTTACCCAGACCTTGCAGGATTCGGTCGGCGAAATATGGATCTCACTCCCGCTGAAGTCCGAAACGCAGTCACTTACCAAGTCGGTGCGCTGGCTGCCTTCACTCCCGTCAGAAAATTACAGCATGTGAAGCCGCACGGTGCGCTGTACAACACTGCCGTTCGTGACGAAGCTGTTGCCGAGGCGATTGTTCTTGCAGTCAAGGCTTTCGATCCTGATCTTATTCACGTGGTACTTGCAGGTTCGAAGTGGGAATCGGTTGCGCGTTCTTATGGTGTCCGAGTCGCTAGAGAATGTTTCGCAGATCGCGCGGTGACTCCGGAAGGAACGTTGGTTCCTCGTTCGCAACCGGGAGCAGTTGTTCACGATGCTGAAGAGGTTGTCGCTCGTTCGTTGAAACTTGCGACTGAAGGAAAAGTCTTAGCGGTTGACGGAACGGAGATCGATTTCTCAGCTGATTCGATATGTCTACATGGAGACACCGCAGGGGCGGTTGATTTGGCTGCTGCTGTACGTGGTGCGCTCGAATCAGCTGGAGTCGAAATCGTGCCAATGAATAAGTTGGTTGCAAGTGACTGAAGCGACATTGGCTGAAGGTCAATGAGTATCTTCACGCGGATCGTTCCTGCTGGAGATTCTGCCGTGCTGATCGAGTTGGGATCAGAAATCGACCCGATGATTAACGATCAGGTCTATTCGCTGGCAAGTTCGATATCGAAAGAGAAAATAACAGCCGTTATCGAACTGATTCCAAGCTATCGTTCTTTGTTGGTGAGCTACGACCCGCTGATTGCTGGATACGCTGAAATGCAAGAGATGATGAGCGAAATTGTTGATCGTTCGCTGGATTCTGTCGAAGGCGTTGCGGTCGAGGCAAAGATCATCGAGCTTCCTGTGGTTTACGGCGGAGAAGACGGTCCTGATATTGAGGCAGTTGCTGAACATTCCGGAGTATCGGTTCAGGATGTGATCGATATACATTCGGGCGTCGACTACCGGGTTTACATGATCGGCTTCGCACCTGGATTCCCTTATTTAGGTGGACTCGATGAACGGATTGCCGCTCCTCGATTGAAAACTCCACGCTTGAGTGTTCCGGCAGGCGCGGTTGGTATTGCCGAATCACAAACGGGTGTTTACCCGAACGCTAGTCCAGGCGGCTGGCAGTTGATCGGAAGAACCGCTATCAGACTTTTCGATGTTAACAGAACCACACCTTCCCTAATTACTCAGGGTGCGAAAGTTAGATTTGTTCCTGTGAATAGCCATGACTAAACCGACAACTCGTGAACTTCAGATTATTCAATCTGGGCCAATGACTCTGGTGCAAGATCGTGGACGGTCGGGATATCAACAATTGGGCGTGTCAGTATCTGGGGCCGTCGATGTCGATGCCCTAGATATTGGAAATCGCTTGGTTGGAAACGATATGAACGCTGCGGGTTTGGAAGTAATGCTTGGCGGACTGGTCGTTCGATTTTCTGAGTCAACGATGTTTGCTTTGACTGGCGCAGATACAAGCGCCACTCTCGATAGTGTTCCAGTCACCGCCAACGTTTCATATGTCGCTCACTCGGATGCCGAACTTCAAATGGGAATAGCTAATAACGGTATGCGGGCATATTTGGCTGTGGCAGGCGGAGTAGGAACTCCGTCGATTCTTGGATCTCGCTCAACCCATTTAACGTCCGCTATCGGAGGCTCTAAGGGGGGAAAGGTCATCGAGGGTGATGTGCTCCCGTTGGGCGACGCTAGCAGCAAAAGTATTTCCGGCAAAGTGTTCGAAGCCGAATCTCGAGATACAAGCGCTAAGGGTTTGAACATCCGTATCTTGCTGGGTCCGCAGGACAACGAGTTTTCGTTAGTTGGAATCGAGACGTTGCTCGATTCAACCTATTCCGTCACCGATCAGTCGAATCGACAAGGCCTGCGCCTTGATGGTCCGGTAATTGAATCGAAATCGGGACGATACGATATTATTTCGGACGCAGTGGTGAACGGGTCTATTCAAGTTCCTGGGGATGGCAAACCGATCATATTACTCGCTGACCGTCAAACTACAGGTGGCTACGCAAAGATCGCCACAGTTGCGACAGTTGATCTGTCCAAATTAGGACAAGTAACTCCCGGTACGAATATTTCGTTCGTGTCGATATCGATTGAGGAAGCTCAAGTATTATTGGCTGATCGACAACGAATTATCATTGAAAGTGAATTGCCGAGAGTGGTTGCGCCGACTAATGTCACAGTCGACGGTATTGACGTAGCAGTTGGGGTCGCTCAAAACGGTGATTCCATGATGGCTGAGCTAGATGGCAATATCTATCCGATTTCAGTCTATGAATACCCACCCGTCTAGTAGGATTGCTTTGTTAGAATCGACCATCGTAATTTTCGATAATGATCGTGCTTGCCAAACTTTGATTGTTTAAAACGAGCACGTTTAAGGGAGCACTGACACGTTCGATCAGGATTTGCTAAACGACGGCCTTACCTTGAGTCTGGTTGGCATGGGCATAGTTTTTGCCGTATTGGCAATATTGGCTTTGTCGATTAAAGGCATAAGCCTGCTCGATCGTAAGCCATTGTCTAGTCCCGCATCAGAGCCGGTTGTATCGGCTCCTGTCGTACAAGTGACTAGTGATGGCATCACTGGAGAACAGGTTGCTGCTATTGCAGTAGCGCTGGCTCTTTCCGAGCCGAAATCGTCATCAATCGGCGCAACAATCTCACGAGTGGGATCAACGGCCGATTCATGGCTACAGAGTGGACGTATACGTGCGCTCGGATCGAATTCGACTGGCGCTAGGGAGAGGCGCAATTAGTGGCTACTAAGAATTATCAAATCACAATTGCTGGCCAGACCTATGACGTTGAGGTTGCGGACACTTCCACTTCTCCGGTCGAGGTTTCTGTTGACGGAACGACTTATCAAGTCGAAATTCCTGAAATGACTGGAACGTCAACACCAGCTCCTCCGCCGATCTCTGCTCCCAAAATCGTAACTCCTGCACCACAGGCAGTTTCACGTCCGGCTGTTCCTACTTCAGGTGGCGACGGTGTTGTACGGTCGCCGATGCCCGGCAAGATTATTAGCGTGAGCGTAGCTGCCGGAGCCGCCGTTACTAAAGGGCAGCCAATTCTGGTGCTCGAATCTATGAAGATGGAAAACACGATTGCATCGCCGATCGACGGTACAGTATCCGCAGTATTGGTTACTGCTGGCGACGTAGTTCAGCACGGTCAGACATTGGCCGAGATTACACAGGCATAGTCTCTATGTCGTCGACTGAGCTAAGCGCTCTCTGGGAAGGTTTCACCGCTATAGGCGATGAGCCACGCATGATCATCATGTGGGCAATTGCTGGTGCGCTTCTCTATGTTGGTATCGCCAAGAAAAAGGAACCGCTATTGCTGGTTCCTATTTCGATGGGAATATTATTTGCCAACCTTCCGCTCGGCGAATTTATTCGTGAGGGTGGTGAAGGTGAGCCAGCGGGGCTTCTGAAAACATTCCAAACCGTTGGAATGGAAACAGATATATTCCCTCTTTTGATCTTCTTGGGAGTTGGTGCTGCTACTGACTTCTCTCCAATGCTTTCGAATCCGAAAACACTTCTACTCGGAGCCGGTGCGCAAGCTGGTGTGTTCGTCGCTCTATTAGGAGCGCTACTTCTTGGTATGACCGACTTCTTCGAGTTCGGTTTGCTTGAGGCTTCGTCGATTGGAATCATTGGTGGAGCCGATGGCCCTACTACGATTTTCATTGCGACTCGAATGCGTGAACTGGGCGAATCGCTCCCTAACGTAGAAGTTCGTGACATCGTCGGTGCTACTGCGGTTGCTGCATATTCGTACATGGCGCTTGTGCCGATTATTCAGCCGCCAATAATTAAACTGCTCACTACAAAAAAGGAACGCCTAATTCGTATGGAGTACTCGGCTACTCCGGTTTCCAAACGTACTCAGGTTTTATTTCCTGTCCTGACGACGATCATAATAAGCGTGCTTGTTCCTTCTGCATCGCCACTGATCGGAATGCTTATGCTTGGAAATCTCATCAGGGTTTCAGGTGTGGTACCTCGCTTGGCCGACGTTACTGAGAACGCACTGATGAACATTGTGATCATTTTGCTTGGCTTAGCGGTTGGTTCGACTATGCCGGCTCATATTTTCTTGCAGCCTGAAACGATTGGAATATTCCTGCTTGGCTTGTTCGCATTTATGACAGCGACAGTAGCTGGAATAATGTTGGCGAAATTAATGAACCTTCTATCTAAGGACAAGATCAATCCTATGATCGGCGCGGCTGGAGTTTCTGCTGTGCCGATGGCTGCCAGAGTGGTGCAGGATATGGGACAGAAAGAAGACCCTGAAAACTTCCTGCTGATGCACGCTATGGGACCAAACGTTGCGGGTGTTATTGGTACGGCGACTGTAGCCGGCGTATTGCTGGCAGTGGTTGAAAACCTGCTTTAGTTGTTCGTTGGACTGCTAGTAGCTTTTTGTTGCTCATTGGCTCTAGCAGGATGGTTCATCTGTTGCGTTTACGACTTGGTAGCGCGAATATCCGCCACGTAAACGACTGCGAACCGGAAAATTTGATTCGCTACTCGATTTCATTTGGAGAATTCTCAAGATGCCAGACCGCTCAATGAAGGGTGTATACCCGATCCTCGCTGCCCCAATTAATGAAAAGGGTCAGTTGGTGATGGATGACCTCGAGAATCAAGTAGAGTGGCTCATTAGTAAAGGTGTCCACGGACTCGGAATTGCCGTTGCGACAGAGATATACAAGTTCAATGAAGACGAACGAGATCTAATTCTCAGCACCGTCGTGCGAGTGAACAACGGTCGTACGAAAGTCGTTATGAACACAGGCGCTGAAAGCACTGATGTTGCTATCGCCTATTCGAAACGTGCGGAAGAACTCGGAGCTGATGCTTTGATGATTCGGCCAACTTCGTTCATTCCTGTGCCTGCATCCGAGAACATCGAATACTTTGGCAAAATCGCTGAATCAATATCGTTGCCTATTTTCTTACAGGACCAGAACACAGCTCCGATTCCTCCGGCAATGGCTGTTGCATGTGCAAAACGCCACGAAAACCTTTGCTACATAAAGGTTGAAACTCCTCCAACGATCCCTCGTATGGCTGAAACTCAGAAGCTTGCTGAAGGCACTGGCCTGGTTTTGTTCGGTGGCGCTGGTGGTGCGTTCGCTGTTGAAGAGCTCAAGCGTGGATCAGTTGGGACAATGCCGGGATCTACTCTCCCAGATATGTTCGTTCGAGTTTGGGATCATTTCCAGGCGGGCGACGAAGAAGCTGCCAACGCCGAGATGCGTCGTCACGCAGCACTGTTTGGAATATTGGCGCAAGGCCAAGGATTTGCTAACTGGGTTTACAAGCACATCATGGTCCGCCGAGGTGTATTTTCGGCTGGGTCGGATTTCGCTCGTCATCCCGCGCTCAAGCCTGACGCTGAGCACTACAAAGAAGTCGACGCCTTGCTCGAAAGTCTCGATTTGATCGGTAAATAGACTTCAGACAAGGTATTGCGAAGGCGCTGGGCGACGATAGAATCATTGTCTGAATGATCTATCAGTAAAAGAAGAAATAGTGTCTGAACTCGATACCGGTCTCGTCGACTTCCCATCCGGCTGTTGTAGTTACCCAAGCGCAACAACCTCACTCGCCGCCTTTAGTTCAAAGGCGTTAATGTAGTGCCGATAGACGTAAGCGCAGAAGTTTCGACCTTGGCATTTACTAGTGTCGATCTGACCGGCGCACAACTAACGGGCCTAGCGATTATTTCGCTGGTCGTAGGGGTCGTAGGGGGAATTGTCGGAATCGCTCTCGGCGTAGTTCGCCTGCCAGTAATGACTGCGCTGGGTGTTGACCCACTAATCGCTGCAAGCACGAATCTGTTTGTAAGTGTTCTTGGTTCACTCGCAGGATCATGGCCTGCAATTCTTCAAAATCGAATAGTTTATCGTGTTGTTCTGGTGATCGGAATTCCAGCAATTGGCGGATCGTTCGTCGGTGGTCTGTACGCCGATTTCGTTTCAAGGACCGTTCTACTGACGATCGTGGCGCTACTGATAGTTTGGTCTTCAACGATGATGATAATTCGTGCGGTAACAGAGCTTCGAAGTAGCGACGTTTATGTTGAAGATAACGACCCGGAGACTGGTCGTGGTGATCTTAACAATAAGACCGTTACTCGTGAGAGCTTCGTTGGATTTGGAATCGGACTCATTGGTGGAGCGGTTGGTCTTGCGCTTGGTGTTCTACGAATGCCAGCTCTTATTCATGTTCTCAAGATGAAGCCTTCACTGGCTGCCGGTACGAACTTGGCTCTGACCATTCTCGTCGGGTCATCAGGATTTACAGGTCACCTACTACGTGGTCGAGTCGACTGGATGCTGGTGACGATAATCGGTGTTCCCGCAATGATCGGAATGTTCGCAGGCTCGAAAATGGGCGGCAACGTTGACTCAACAAAACTTCGGTTGGTGGTCGGTATCGTGCTCTTGACGGTTTCCCCTCTGGTGTTCTACGACGCTTTCTGGGGTTAGTTCGATCAGGTTCGCCATTTCCCGTTGAATATAAGCGGAATACAATCTTCTGACCATGAAAATTCTTCCCGGAACATCGTTCGTTTCAGTCATGCAGGTCGAATCGCCACTACAGTTAGTCGGCGTCACGAATTCTTACCACGCATTGATGGCGAAAACTGCTGGATTCAAGGCCTTGTATCTTTCGGGATCAGGTGTTGCGACCGCTTCTTACGGACTTCCCGATCTCGGAATGACGACTCTCGACAATGTTCTTGAAGACGTTCGTCGTATTACTTCAGCTTCTGAATTGCCGCTGTTAGTAGATGTAGACACTGGCTGGGGCGGTGCGTTTATGATCGCCCGAATGATGAAAGAGATGGATCGTGCCGGTGCAGCCGGGGTTCATATAGAAGATCAGATTCAGGCAAAACGCTGCGGTCATCGACCCGGCAAACAGCTCGTTTCAACGCCAGAAATGTGTGATCGACTAAAGACTGCCGCCGACGCTAAAGAGTACGACGATTTCGTGCTGATGGCTCGGACTGACGCTATCGCCAGCGAAGGTGTTGACGCCGCCATTGAACGATCGGTGGCTTACGTTGAAGCTGGTGCCGACATGATCTTCGCTGAAGCGGTTACGGAACTTAGCGATTTCAAGAAGTTTAAAGATGCTGTGAGAGTACCGCTTCTTGCGAACTTAACTGAGTTCGGGAAGACACCAGCGTTTACTGTCGAAGAACTGGCTAGTGTGTCTGTCGACATCGCTTTATACCCATTAACTGTGTTTAGGGCAGCAAATAAAGCTGCTGAAAAATCCCTCAGAGTTATTCGCAATGAAGGAACTCAACAGAGTGTTGTTGGCGAACTTCAAACGCGTGACGAACTCTACGAATATCTCGAATATCACACGTACGAAAGCAAGCTGGATGACTTGTTCAATGCTGAGTCGAACGACAAGAGTGAAACTTAGATTTAGAGACAGGAAATTATCGAAATGACTACATCGGGTCTTAACGGCGTAACTGCGGGTTCATCAGCGATTTCAACCGTTGGTCAGGCTGACGTTGGGCTGACTTATCGCGGTTATTCGATAACCGACCTCGCTGCCAAATCTACGTTTGAAGAGGTGGCATATCTGCTCATATATGGGAAACTGCCTAGCCAGCGTGAACTCGGCGCTTACAAGAAAAAACTCTCGGGATTACGTTCGCTTCCGGAAGGCGTAAAAACGCTGCTTGAAGCGTTGCCTTCATCAACACATCCCATGGATGTGTTGCGAACTGGGACATCGTTGCTCGGTACTCTTGAGACCGAAGGCGAGAGCGGCAGGACTGCGGCTTCAGTCGGAGATCGACTAACTGCAAGTTTTGGGTCGATGCTCGCTTACTGGTACCGGTTCCACTTACGCAACGAACGTATTGAGACTGAGTCTGATGAAGACACGGTAGCGGGTCACTTCCTCAGCCTAATGTCGGGCAAACCGGCTGACCCTTTGAAACGTGATGCTCTCGACACGACGCTTGTGTTGTACGCCGAGCATGAATTCAACGCTTCAACGTTTACTGCGCGTGTAATCATTTCAACATTATCTGACACTTACTCAGCAATAGTTGGCGCTATTGGCGCACTACGAGGACCGCTTCACGGTGGTGCGAACGAAGCGGCGATGAAGCTTGTTTCGTCGTTTGACTCACCTAAAGATGCTGAAAAATCTCTTCTGCATATGCTCAAGGCTCGTCGACTCGTGATGGGATTTGGTCACAGGGTTTACAAGAATGGCGATCCTCGATCACCAATTGTAAAAGAGCTTGCAAGACAGTTGTCAGAGGCTGCTGGCAATACTTCGTACTACGACATTTCAGAACGGATTGAGGAAATGATGATGCGAGAGAAGGGCATGTTCCCGAATCTCGACTTCTACGCAGCGACGGCCTACCACATGTGTGGGATTCCGACTGCGATGTTCACTCCGGTGTTTGTGATCGCACGTACTTCCGGTTGGATTGCTCACGTCATAGAACAACGTGCCAACAATAAGTTGATTAGACCGCTATCGGATTACACCGGGCCTGAAGCTCGGCCGTACGTTAGTGTTGGAGATCGTGGGTAGTGGCCCAAGGACAACAAACTGACACTGTTATCGCTGCAATTGCGGACTACGTAGTCAACTACGATCCAACCTCTGAGCTAGCACTCGACACGGCCCGATTGACACTGATGGATTCGATCGGTTGTGCAATGCTGGCATTGGATTATCCGGCATGTACCAAACTGCTCGGACCTGATGTGGAGGGTACGGTGGTTCCGAATGGTGCGAGAGTCATGGGGACACGTTATGAACTGGATCCCGTGAAGGCTGCTTTCGATACTGGTGCCGCCATCCGATGGCTCGATTTCAACGACACTTGGCTCGCCGCTGAGTGGGGGCACCCTTCGGATAATTTCGGAGCTATTTTGACTGTCGCCGATCATTTGAGTCGTAAGTCGAGATCAGATTTGACTCAAGCTTTCTCCGTAAAAGAAGTTCTGAAATACGCGATTAAGGCTTATGAAATTCAAGGCGTTTTGGCGCTTCAGAATTCATTTAATCGCGTGGGGATTGATCATGTATTGCTGGTGAAGGTTGCTTCGACTGCGGTCGTTACGGCTATGTTGGGCGGCGACGTTCAGCAGGTTGAGAACGCTGTTTCGAACGCTTGGTTGGACGCTACTTTGCGTACGTATCGTCACGCACCTAATACGGGTTCGCGTAAATCGTGGGCTGCAGGTGATGCGCTTGGCAGGGCAGTGCGGTTTGGCATGAACGCTATGGCTGGTGAGATGGGTTATCCGTCGGCATTGACTGCGCCTGGCTGGGGCTTCCAAGATGTTTGGTTCAAAGGAGAGGAGATCACACTGGAACGTGAGCTTGATGCTTACGTGATGGAGAACATTCTGTTCAAGGTTTCGTTCCCCGCTGAATTCCATGCTCAGACAGCGGTTGAATGTGCAATTGAGCTTCACTCGGAAGTATCGTCGCGTCTCGATGAGATTGAAGAGATCATAATTACTTCACAGGAATCTGCTCTTAGGATCATCGACAAAACAGGTCCGTTGAACAACCCTGCGGATCGAGATCACTGTATTCAATACATGACTGCTATCGGTCTTTTGAAGGGATGCCTTACTGCCGAAGATTATGAGGATGAGGCTGCGGCTGATCCTCATGTCGATGCACTAAGAGCCAAGATGGTGATGAAGCACGATCAACGATTTACCGACGAGTATCTCGATGCTGATAAACGTTCAATCGCCAACGCTGTTCAGGTGCGATTCAAGGATGGGTCAACGACTAATAACGTGACTGTCGAGTATCCGATTGGACATCGTCGTCGTCGTCAGGACGCGAAGCCGTTGCTTGCTGAAAAGTTCAAGGCGAATCTCGGTAGGCAGTTGGATGATGCACGGGTTCATCAACTTACTGAGTTGTTCGCTGATAAGACAGCGCTTGAGTCCATGGCTGTGGATGAATTGATCGGGTTGTTAGTGCCTGATGCTGAGTAGGTAGTTGAAGTTGCTTGGCAGCACTCGACATTCCGGCTCATGTGGATGGATCTTCGTTGGTGATGGGAGTTTATGTTGAACATTATTGGGGACGTTACGTTCACCTTCAACCTAGCCTTCTTCCTTAGGTATAGGGGATTAGAATTAGGAATGCCTATGGCTATCGATCCCGCTGGCCGAAGACTAAAAATGTTCGATCCAAGTGCTAATCTTTTCAACTGTTTAAATATCCAAATTCGGTCTGTCAAACGCACGAACTGAGTTCAAATATCGTATATGTATTCTGGCTACGCTAATTAATATGAAGGCTCGATAAAAATGGCTAAAACTACTGGAAGTGACCTTCTAATTCGTGCTCTCCGAGCTGAGGGCGTCGACACCGTCTTCGGAATTGCGGGCGATCATATTTTGCACATGCTCGACACTATGTTCGATGCACCGCTACGAATGGTTGATTTTAGGCATGAATCGGGTGCTGCTCATGCTGCTGACTCGTATTCGAGAATTTTGAAAAAAGGCGGCGTAATGCTGTCCACAACGCCGGGTCACGCAAATGCATTGCCTGCGTTGGCGAATGCCATGCACTCTGAAGCTCCATTGATCAACATTGCTGGTTCTGCAGAATCGACCAATATGGGGCGAGGAGCGATGCAGGAATTCGACCAGATCGGCGCTGCTCGACACATCACTAAGGGTGCTTGGGATGTTCCGACTGCGGCACGGATTCCTGAGTATGTGGCACTTGCTTTCCGAACCGCATTGAGCGGTCGGCAAGGGCCTGTGCATCTCACAATTCCGCATGACTTCCAGATGGCTGAAGTCGATGATGCGGAAGCCGCCAGATATGCACCGAACGAGTACGGCACTCCGCTGAACGTAATGGGAGATCCTGCTCAGGTTGAACGTGCGGTTGAAATATTGATTTCAGCCCAGCGACCAGTGATATTCGCCGGTTCATCTGCTGGCGCAACTGCTATTCCAGAGGAAGTACAACGCCTTGTCGAAACCATGCGAATTCCGTTTTTCTCCGAAGATTCGGCAAGAGCGTTAATTCCAGATTCGCACGAATACTCGATGGGTCTTGGCTACCAGCCGCTGAACCTGACGGTAAAGAACGTTGGCGATGCCGACGTAGTGTTGATGTTGGGTAAGAAGCTCGACTACACCAACGGATTCGGTGGAAACCCACCGTTTGCTAGTGATGTGAAATTTATTGTTGTCGATCCTTCACCAGCTCAGATTGCACGGGCTCGAACAGCAGCTGTCGGTATCGTCGGAGACATCGGTCCAATTGTTACTCAGATGGCTGATGCTGCTGAAAAACGTATGTGGACTGAGCGAACCGAATGGGTGAGTCGACTGCGCACATCATACGAAGAATGGCACGCTAGTCTTGCTGATCTTGCTAAGGGCGAAAACCCGATGCATCCGATGGATATCTCTCGCGCACTTCAGAAATTTATCGATAACGACACGCACGTTACTTGGGATGGCGGTGACTATTGTCACTTCCTGCGTGCTTCGATCAAGCGAGATGACCCTTACCGATTCCACAACGTATCTAGCTTCGGCATGATCGGCGTGGCTTTGCCTTACGCACTCGGAGCGCAAGTCGCATTGCCGAATAGCAAGGTTGTGCTTGGTAACGGCGATGGCTCGCTCGGCTTCAATGGTATGGAGATCGACACAATGGTTCGTCACAACCTACCTGTGAAAATGATTATTGGTAACAATTCGATATGGGGGATTGACTGGCAGATTCAAAAAGGACTTTATGGTCGACCCGTTTGGACTGATCTTCTGCCTACTCGTTACGACGTTGTGGCGCAGGGATTGGGTGCTTACGGCGAACATGTCACCAAGGTTGAAGATCTCGAAGGCGCAATGAAACGTGCGTTCGACCACGACGGTCCGGCATTGCTGAACATCGATATCGAACAGGTAATTAGTCCTGTTGCTCAAGCTGCAATTAGCCGAAAGACCGGTTCGCACGGTTAGAGGGGTTCTTCTGAGATGCTTCCTGAAAAATACTTTTACAGCGAGAACGATGTCGAAAAGCGAGAGCTTCTTCCCGGTGTGTTCGCTCGTCTGATTTGGGGCGAGAAAATCATGATGGGTATTATCGATATATATCCCGACACTGAAGTGCCAGAGCATTCACACCCGCATGAACAATGCGGCCGAGTGCTTGAAGGCGCAGCGTGGTTTTACGTTGGCGACTCGGAGCAGCTATTAGCTGTTGGTGATCACTACGTGATTCCCGGGGATGTACCGCACCGGGTTGTGGCGACCGAGAACGGGTGTACCGCACTCGATATCTGGTCGCCAATTCGAGAAGAATACATATTGAGCGATGTTGGCTTTTTCAAGAAGTAGTTAGATACGCGTCTAGATAGAAAACGTGTTTCAGTTTGAATCTGAGCTGTAATCACTCCGCTGTTTCGGGCAGAGCTAAATGTTTTGGGACTCGACCCTACCGAAGATTATTGAACTAGAACGGGCCGACATTCTCAGTCAGGTTAGATTATGGGCTCGCGTCTTTGAAAATCCGTCTCTTGAACCTTAAATTCGGCAAATTTCAGTAGAAGAGCTAGATGAATCCATGATGACAGATTTTACAAAATAGCTCCGAACTCAGATGATTTTGGCAGCAGCGTTTAGTTTCAAGGTTGCTAGCGACCATGTGAAATACCAAGATGGGATTATTGAACACGAGACTCAATGGCTCAAAACCGAGATACGGAATTCGGGTTAGGTGTAGTAGTTGATCAATCAGAGTGCACTTCGTGGATGAGCTCTACATTTCCGCTTGTGGGACTTGTACCGAATACGGTCAAGGGCTTGCTGATTACAGCAATGATTAGGTCGCCGTAATTAAGGCCGCTTCTCGTGGAAAAGGACGTTTTACGAATAGGTTGCATGTGCAGACTTTTATGGCGGCGGTCGGGTTGTTAGCTGTGTATTTCTTGTTGCGAAACTTGATCCGTACACATGTGGTCATTCGTGCGACTCTACGATTGAACGATGCTTTTTTCGCGACTGATCCGAGCTTTCGAGCGTTCACACCTGTTTGATGTGCTTGGCTCGCTTAATTAAGTCATATACTTGATCGCTGTTTGACCTTCACTTAGTTGGCATTGTCAGCCGTACAACGGCAGTTTCGATAGCTATCACCATGACCCAATCTCCTTCGATTATTTACACCTGGACCGATGAGGCCCCGGCGCTTGCGACGCACGCATTCCTTCGCGCTATTACAGCATTCGTTAGTACTGCTGGTGTGGAGATGGAAACCCGTGATATTTCACTCGCAGCTCGAGTGCTCGCACAGTTCCCTGAAATTCTCGGTGACAAGGCTGTAGACGACGATCTCGCAGAGCTGGGGCGATTGGTTGAGCTTCCAGAAGCCAACATCATCAAGTTGCCAAACATTAGCGCTTCAACGCCTCAGATGAAAGCTTGTATTACTGAGCTTCAGTCGCAGGGTTTCGTTCTGCCTGATTACCCGGATGATCCCGGTACTGATGCCGAGAAGGATGCCAAGGCACGTTATGGTAAGGCGATGGGGAGTGCCGTGAACCCGGTACTACGACAGGGCAACTCAGACCGGCGCGCACCGAAAGCGGTGAAGGATTTTGCAAAGAAGAACCCGGGTCGTATGAGCCCGTGGCCTGCCGATTCAAAGACTCACGTTTCGACAATGTCTGATGGTGACTTCTTCCACAACGAGACGTCGGTTACTCTCGCTGATCCGACCACTGCCAAGATCGAGCATGTTGCTAAGAGCGGCAAAGTTACAACGCTGATGGCGTCGTTGCCATTGCTTGCTGGTGAAGTGCTTGATGCGACTTTTCTAAACCGCAAAGCACTCGTGAGTTTCTTCGAAGCACAGGTTAAGGATGCTAAAGCCAAGGATGTTCTTTATTCGTTGCACTTGAAGGCAACTATGATGAAGGTTTCCGACCCTATTATCTTTGGTCACGCTGTAAGAACTTATTTCTCGAACCTGTTTGCTAATCACGAGCCTGAAATCAACGAGCTTGGTGCAAACCCAAACAATGGCTTCGGTGATGTGTTGACCAAGCTCGCAGGACTTGCAAGTGATCCTGAGGGAACGATCGTTTCTGATATCGAAAAAGACTTCGTAAATGGACCTAGTATTGCGATGGTCGATTCGAGCAAGGGCATTACGAACTTGCACGTGCCGAGCGATGTGATCATCGACGCTTCAATGCCTCCGATGATTCGTGATTCAGGCAAGATGTGGAACGTCGACAATGAATTGCAGGACGTGAAGGCCGTAATTCCTGACTCGACTTACGCAGGCATTTTTCACGCAACTGTGAAGGATTGTCAGACTAACGGTCAGTTTGATCCTGCGACGATGGGTAGCGTTCCTAACGTTGGTCTGATGGCCCAAAAGGCTGAAGAGTACGGATCGCACGATAAGACGTTTGAAGTTGCTAACGACGGACTAATCCGGATAGTTGACGGAGCGGGAACAGTTCTACTTTCGCACGATGTTGAAGTTGGCGATATATGGCGAGCTTGCCAGACGAAGGATGAGCCGATCAAGGACTGGGTAAAACTTGCAGTTCGCCGTGCTCGTGCAACAGGTACACCAACGATCTTCTGGCTCGACAGATCACGTGCTCACGACGCTGAAGTGATCAACAAGGTTAATGCTTACTTGCTCGATGAAGACACCGATGGTTTGGATATTCGAATCCTTTCACCAGTCGATGCAATCAACTTCTCACTGGAACGTATTCGTAAGGGGAAGGACACAATTTCGGTTACTGGAAACGTGCTTCGTGACTACCTAACGGACCTGTTCCCAATTCTTGAAATTGGAACCAGTGCTCGAATGCTTTCAGTTGTTCCTTTGTTGAACGGCGGTGGTTTATTTGAAACTGGTGCAGGTGGTTCTGCCCCGAAGCACGTTCAGCAGTTCGAAGAAGAAGGTCACCTCCGATGGGATTCACTTGGCGAGTACATGGCTCTAGCTGCTTCATTGCAGCACTTGAGCGAGCAATTCGACAATGAGGGTGCAGCGATACTTGGAGATGCTCTGGGTGCGGCTACGGGTCGTTATTTGGAATCAGGTCGTGTGCCTTCACGTAAGGTGAACGAGATGGATAACCGTGGGAGTACGTTCTATCTGACGTCGTACTGGGCACAGGCACTTGCCGATCAGACGACGGATACTGAATTGGCGAAGCGTTTTGCTCCAGTTGCTACAGCATTGGCGGAAAACTCCGACAAGATCATTGAAGAGTTGAACTCTTCACAAGGTGATGTTCAGAAGCTTGGTGGTTACTACAAGGGTGACGCTGAATTACTTGCCGCCGCAATGAACCCAAGTGAGACCTTGAACGCAATTATCGCCGCTGTTTAGTACGGGTGAGTCATTCGTAGACATATGACCCGCCACGGTGTTCGGTAAAGCCGAGCTCTTTCGATTCCCATTCTTCGCCGGTGCCGCCGCCGCCGATGATTTATAACAATAGATTAGCGTTGGTGAATCTGGCGACCACATCGTTGATGATCGGCTTGTATGCGACACGAATAGGGTAGGTCATGAGTCCACGTAGTTCGAAGCGGGGCAACGCTTGTACTCCGGTGCAGTTTACGCGGATCCGTTGTGGCCCATGTTTTCAGTGTCGCCAAGTTTTGGTAGACGATTCCTTTTGATCCCGCAGCGATTTGCATATTGGCGATTGCAGGATTTTATGGCTCTTCGTGTGACTTCTAAGTTTTATGCCAAGCTTCTTGTAGAGATCAGGCATGTCTTTGATGTGCTTTTCGAGAACATCGAGATCAATTACGACGGATGGCGTATCGAGTTCGTAAATGTGCAAGGTTGACTCTTTCTGGCGATTGCTGCTCGGAAGAATGTTAGAGGCACGGTCCGCATCGCGTAGTTAGATGTCTTTAAATAGAAAGAGGCCAGACGGAAATCTGACCCCTTACAAATTTTTCCTATTTATAGAAGGGAATTACTTCTTGGTCGCTGCGAAGGCTTCGCCGATCTGTTCGAGAGCTGCCTTGAATGCAATAGCGGCGTCCATGTCGACGTGCTGCTTAACCTGCGAACCTAGCTTGCAAGCTTCCCAAACCTTAGTGTGAAGTTCAGGGTGAGCAGCGAGGTGCTCAGGCTTGAAGTAGTCAGTCCAGATGATGACGATATCATTCTTTGCCTTGGTTGCGTGCTCTTCTTTTACAGCAACGTAACGGTTGAACGAGTTGTGTTCGTCAACGGTCGACGGAACGCCCATTCCCTGAATGAGTTCAGTCATTCGGATAACAGTTTGTGCTGCTTGAATGGCGTCGCGGGGGTCGTAAATGCCGCAAGGGATGTCACAATGAGCATCGGCCATTCCGACAGGGAGTACCCGGTCGGCAATTCTTGAAATAGTTCGGAACATAAGTATTCTCCTCGAAAAATGCACGAATGAGTGCGCAGCTTTGGCGGAAAAATGCAGGCTGCCACTAGACGTGCTGAACCTTCCGCTTTCGATTAGCCCGACAAATCTAACACGTAGAAACAAGATTCTCAGTTGAATTTCATTATTAACGTACTAATTGAGTTGCTATCTGTGCAATTGATTCGGGTTAAAGGACGAAGCATGGAGCCTACGATCAGTGAAAATTCGTGGGTTATTTCGTTACGTGCTGGGTTTCGTCGACGTGAGCCACGGCGCTTCGACGTAGTGCGATTGCAAGACCCTCGTACGGTGGATCACTGGATTGTGAAGCGCATTGTCGGCTTGCCGGGTGAAGAGGTGGCTCTGAAAGCTGATGAGTTGTTCGTGAACGATGAGTTGGTTGAGGATTCGTTCGCTTACTGCCCATATCCCTCGGCGGATAAGTCTGAATGGTGGCTAAGGGATGATGAGTACGTGGTGTTGGGAGATAATCGTTCAGCTTCGACTGATAGTCGTAAGTTCGGCCCAGTTAAACGTTCGAGTATCCACGGACGCGTTCGATAGAAGCCGTGAGTTAAACGAAAATACCGATGACGTAATTTCTTCGTCATCGGTATTTTCACTAGTGCTTTAGAAGCTACTTAGTTAGATCCGAGTCGGAGATCACCTAGCTTGTCACGGTCATTCTTGTCACCAAAGATCAGAACGTATGTGACTGCTGCTCCAATACCACCAACAATTGGTCCTACCCAGTACACCCATTGATCAGCCCACTGGCCGTGGATTAGTGCTGGTCCGAAGGTTCGAGCTGGGTTCATCGATGCGCCAGTAAGTGGAACTGCGATCAGGTGGTCGACGAATACGACGAGTCCGATCGCTAGAGGAGCCCATGCGGCGTTTCCACGTTTGTCGATTGCTGTAGCGAAGATCGTGAAGACGAGGAAGAACGTGAGAATAACTTCGATTACAAGACCATCGCTCGACTGAACACTGAGACTGTGTACTCCGAGGCTGTCGATGCCCCAAACGAACTTATCGATTAGGAGAGCAGCAAATGCTGCTCCACCGAGCTGGCCGACGATGAACGTTAGACCGCGGGTGATTCCTATGTTGCCTGTTAAGATTGCAGCTATGGTGACCGCTGGGTTCAGGTGTGCGCCTGTGATGCGACCGATTACAACGATACCGAGGAATATTCCAAGTCCGTGTCCGAGCGCAATGATTACCAATCCTGCGGTATCAAGCGGCACCTGCGATAGACCTGCGCCTACGGCTGCACCAACCGCGCCCACACCCATGAATACGAATGTGAAAGTGGCGATTAGCTCTGCCATGAACCCACGGATATTGTCGCGAGAAATTAGTTCGTTCATTGATAGTCCTTTTATAAAACACGACATTTAACGTGGTTAATCGCTCGACGAATTATCCTTTAGAGATAATTTCAGCAGCTTCGATCGCGCTGTAAGTGATGATTAGATCTGCGCCGGCGCGCTTAATCGAAGTTAGGACTTCCATCATTGCGCGTTCTCTGTCGATCCAGCCTGCTTGACCGGCTGCGGCAATCATCGAATATTCACCGCTGACGTTGTAAGCAGCGAGTGGGGTGTCGAATCGCATCGACGCCTCTTTGATTACATCGAGGTAGGCGAGGGCGGGCTTCACCATGATTATGTCGGCGCCTTCTTCGAGATCGGCTTCGACTTCACGCATCGCCTCACGGCCTTGGCTTGGTGCCATTTGGTAGGCGCGGCGGTCGCCAAACTGAGGTGCGGAATCTGCGGCAATCCTGAACGGACCATAGAACGCTGAAGCGTATTTCGCCGAGTAGCCCATCACTGGAATATCGGAAAAATCGGCATCGTTGAGTCCTGCCCGAATCGCTGCTACCTGTCCGTCCATCATTGCTGAAGGAGCGACCATGTCAGCTCCCGCTTGAGCGTGCGAAACAGCGGCTTGAGCGAGGAGTGGGAGTGTTGCGTCGTTGTCGACATCGTTGCCATCTACTATCCCGCAGTGGCCGTGATCGGTGTACTCACAGAGGCAGACATCGGTAATCACATATGTGTCTGGTGATGCTTTCTTGATGGCGGTTACGGCTTTTTGTACCGCTTCGTCGGGCGATGCTGCACCAGAGCCTGTGGAGTCCTTATCGTCGGGAATTCCGAACAACAGAACAGACTTCACTCCAGCTTCAGCTGCTCGCAAAGTTTCTTCAACAGCGATATCCACCGACATCTGGTCGATTCCAGGCATTGGCTCGATAGGAGTGCGAACTCCCGAGCCGTTTACGACGAAGAGGGGGTAGATGAATTCCGACGCCGAAAGTCGGTTTTCATTGAGCATGTCGCGCAGCGTGGTACTGCGTCGTAGGCGGCGAAGGTGAGGGTATTGGTCGCTTTTCATGTACCTATTATCCCTGTTTTTCGGATGATGCAACGTACGCCAAGATCGCTTTCACGATTCCGGGTATCGATTGCTCGTCGGCTTCGATGTTGTTATTTACGTTGAGCTCTTTGGCGGTATCGGCAGTAACTGGTCCGATGATTACCGTCTTGCTGGTGTTGATGAGATCGGGACTGCCACCGAGTATGTCGACCAAGTTGCGGACGGTCGATGAACTGGTGAACGTGGTGAAGTCGACGCCTTCTTCGTAGGCGGTTCGTGCTAGATCACCAGTGTCGTTTGGCGATTCGGTTGAGTAAGCGACCACTTCGTCGACTTTTGATCCTAGTTCACGTAGACCGGCAGCGAGGGTTTCTCGTCCGATCTCTGAGCGTGGGAACAGGACGTTCTTGGGCGTGATGCCGTCTTTCTTCAGTAGTTCGACCATAGCGCTGGCGAGGTACTGAACGGGAATGGCGTCGGCATTGATGCCGATTTCAGCGAGAGCCCTAGCGGTGGAAGGTCCGTTCACACCGAACTTGAGATGGGCGAGTGCTCGCGAGTCGATGCCAAGAGATTTCATACGATCAGCGATTCCGCGTACTGCATTTGAACTGGTGAACATCATCCAGTCGTACTTAGAAACGTTTCGGAGTGCTTCGTCGAGTGGTTCTGGATCCTGGACTGGAACTATTTCGATGGTTGGGTATTCGAGTACTTCGGCACCGAGATCTTCGAGTTGGTTCACCAGCTTGCTTGCTTGCGATCGTGCTCGGGTTACGAGTATCCGTTTGCCGAACAGGGGGCGAGTGTCGAACCACGCCATTGCGTCACGGAGACCAGCGACTTCACCGATGACCAGACAAACCGGTGCTCCGATTCCTGCTTCGACACCTCGTGCAACGATTTCGCCGATTGGCCCGGTGACTACTCGTTGCTTGGGGGTTGTACCCCACTGAACGAGTGCAGCAGGTCGCTCAGTCGGAACGCCTCGAGAGGTTAGGGCAGTGACTATGTCGTTCATACCCTTCCAGCCCATTACAAATACAAGGGTTCCAGAGAGACTTGCGAGGGCATCCCAATTGATTGTTGAGTCGGGTTTGTTTGGGTCTTCGCTTCCGGTGACGATAGTTAATGAGGTGGACATTCCACGCTGTGTCACAGGAATCCCTGCGTAGGCAGGTGCTGCGATGGTCGACGAAATGCCGGGAACTACTTCCCATGGAACACCTGCGGCTGATAGTTCGAGTGCTTCTTCGCCACCACGACCAAATACGAAGGGATCGCCGCCTTTGAGTCGGCAAACTTTGAGTCCGCGTAGGCCTAATTCAACTAGGAGTTTGTTGGTTTCGGACTGTGTCATTCGGTGGTCGTCTCGACCTTTTCCGGCGTCGTACAGTTCTGCGTCATGACGTGCCTGAGCTAGAAGTTTTGGGGATGCGAGTCGATCAAATACGACGGCATCGGCTGTACGAAGACTTTCGAGTCCTTTGACGGTAATCAGGCCGGGGTCGCCGGGTCCTGCTCCGACGAGCACTACTTTTCCGACCGGGGTGTTGGCACCTTCGTTTTGGATGGTGTCTGACATGAGTTAGTTAGAATTTCCTGCTACGAGCTGTCTTGCGCCACGTTCTACAAATAGTTGGCCCATTTTCTTTCCGACCTCTTCGGCGTTTGAAGCTTCGTCTACGAGGCTTTCCCGTATGACCTGCATGCCATCGGGCGTTGATGCAAAAGCTGAAAATTCGAGTCGTTCGCCTCGGATTTTTGCGTGTGCTGAGACTGATGCTGAGCAGCCGCCGCCGATTTCGTCCAAGAAGGCTCGTTCGGCAGTTACTTCGAGGAGTGTCTCTTTGTGATTGATCTTCGTGGCGATCGCTGCGGTTGTTGCGTCACTTGCACGAGTTTCAAGAGCGAGTGCACCTTGTCCGACGGCAGATACGAAATTAGAGCACGAAAGGTGCTGGGTAATTCGTTCTTCAAGGCCGAGTCGTTTTAGTCCAGCTGTAGCTAGGATTACGGCGTCTGGACCGTCTGTCACATCGAGTTTGGCGAGCCGGGTTGGAACGTTTCCTCGGAGTGATTCGACTACTAGATCGGGGCGTATGTTTTTCACTAGAGCTTGACGTCGTGCGCTTCCGGTAGCGATTCGAGATCCGGCGGGAATTTCTTCGAGTGTTTCGCCATTTCGACTAATGAAAGCGTCACGTGGGTCTTCACGAAAAGGTACGGCAGCAAGAGCGAATTCAGGCGGAAGCGACGATTGCATGTCTTTAAGACTGTGCACCGCTAGATCGATTCGTTTGTCGAGTAGTGCGGCTTCTAATTCGCGAACGAATACGCCAACGCCCAGCTCAGAAAGATTCTGACGCTGGTCGATATCTCCGGTCGTTTTGATTACGACAATTTCGAATTCAACCTCAGGATTTTCTTCCTTGAGTGCGTCGACCACTTGACCGGTCTGCGTAAGAGCCAACTCACTTCCGCGTGTTCCGATTTTAATCAAAATTTCAACTTCTCTTAGCGCATTTTAATGCTTGGGTAATGGTGTTTCTATCCTTTGACAGGAACCAAATGGAGTACATGAAACACAAGCAACACTTTTGATTCCCTCTATTAGATCCGCCTTAGCTTGTTTAGGGTCTAACTTCTCTGCTTTGTCCAACCACTCGGGTGTCATGAACCACTGCCATTTTTCAGGGCAACAGACGATTTTTTGACTTCGTGTAGTTTTTCTAACATCCGTCAAAATAGGACCTACATTGGCCCATCTCATACATTGACATGAATCGGATGTGATTTCTTCGCGTAATCTTCTTGCTAATGCAGGGCTTGTTCCTGCCGTAGAAACGGCTAATGTGATGTCGTTTCGATGAATCAAAGCGGGGGCTATCCAAGTGCATAGGGGCGTGACGTCCATCACGTTTAACAAAATATTTCGCTCGGTTGCTTCTCTTGAAATTGCTTCGTTAGTTTCCATAGACGATGTGTCGGCGACGATAACGATCCATGCACCGGCGAGATCACCAGCTTGGTATTTTCGGTTGATCCATTCGATCTCACCGTCGTCGGCCTGCGCACGAAGTTTCTCCGAGATTTCGTCGTCGGGACTGAACAACTTTACAGTTGCTCCGCATTCAAGCAGGTAGTTAACTTTGCGTTCGCCTTCGTGGGCATCGCCACCGAAGACGATTCCTAGGCGTTCTTTCACATCGAGGTACATTCCGTAATAGCGCGGCACAGTGTTCTCCAGATCTGTTTTGGCTAGGTGGGGGGATTCGAGCCGATGTTTAGGGTGATATCAGCTGATTGGCTGAAGCTCTTCAACTACGAATTCGTCTTCTACGAAGTATCGAACTCGAGTCTTTTTAAATTCACGAAGGCTATAAACGAGTGCTCGCTCGTCCATGCCCGTTGCTTCGGCTATCTCATTACCGAAGCGTTCACATTCTTCTGCCGATGTTCCGTGAACCATCGTGAAGTGCGAGTATGGCCAGTCATCGTAGATTGGTCGTTGGTAACAGTGGGTTACTGCTGGGTGCTTAGCCATGATGGTTCCGATTTCTTCGGAACGCTCTTCTGGAACTTTCCAGACGATCATTGCGTTTGATGAGAAGCCGGCGCGTCGATGGTGCAGCACTGCACTGTATCGGCGCATTATCTTCTGTTCGACTAGTTCGTCAGCTCGGGCGAACAGTTCCTCGACGGTCATGTCGAGTTGTTCGGCCATTGCATCGAACGGACGTGAAACGGGCGCAAGATCTTCTTGCATCACTTTTACGTAGTCGATGATGTCCTGAGTAACATCTGGCGAAGATGTGCTTGTCGTTCCTTGATCATCGGGTCGGTAGCCTTTAGTGGCGCTAGATTTACCCTTGACCATGTCGAAGTTCACACCGATTTTGAAAAATTTGATCGTTGGTAGAAGTCGGGTAGTTGTGGCGCCAGTGAGTTTGGCGAGCATTCCGATATCGCCTTCGAGAGAACGCTCGGGCGGAACTGCGATTGTGAACCAGAGATTGAAGTTGCCGTCTCGTTCGTAGTTGTGGCTAATTCCAGGGTGACGGTTGAGAAAGCGCGCTGCCTTATCGAGTTTGTCCTCAGGGAACTGCATAGCTACGAGCATCGACTGGTACTTGAGTTTCCTCGTATCGAAAATTGCGCCGATTTGTCGAACAACATTCTTTTGACGCAGGACGCCGATTCTGTCGATTACGTCTTGTTCTGACGTCCCAAGAGATTCTGCTATTGCTTTGTATGGTTCTACAACCAGCGGGAAGGCTGCTTGAATAGCGTTCATGATCTCGCGATCCATCGGATCAAATTCATCAAAGGGCATAGTTATGTGCTGCTCTATGGGCCAGGCTTTCCTCAATTTAGTGACGAGGAAAACAATAGTGGATGCTCTACGTAAAATTGTATCTCAACGGTCGAGAAATCTGTACCTGAATGGGTCATGAAACTTTGGGAGATTTTTTGTTCTTTAACGTGCGTACTAACTACTATTTCTTTACATACACGAGGCCCGTCTGACGGGCTGAATAAATCGTCAGGTGCTTAGATCAACGATAAAGGCTGTGAAGATCGTTCGCCTGTGCCGGTGTCTTCGACTATGTACTCAGCCGCAAGGTTACCGCTTCGCACTGCTGATTCCATCGTGGAAGGCCAACCCGTATCGGTCCAATCACCAGCAAGGTAGAAGCCTGGAAGTGGCGTTCGCTGGGTGAGTCGCAGCTTTTGCGATCCTGGCAATACCCTGAACGTTGCTTCAAGCATTTTTACGACGGTGAATTTAGTGATCGTTGCGGATTGTGCGGCAGGGAATATCTTTGCCATTTCTCCCGTGAAAATCTCACGTAACTCTTGTTTAGTCCTGTCTTGCCATTCCCATGCTCCGCTGAGAGATATGACGATGTGCTGACCGGATTCTTCTCGAGATTTAAGATCGGTGTCATTGAAGACCCACTGTAATGGTGAGTCGAGAGTTGCTACGAATTTTTCAGTGAGAACGGGTCGGTCGTACCAGATGTGCACTGCGACAATTGGTGCTGTTTTGACTGTTTTAGCGGGTGTGAAAAAATCTGTTGATTCGGCGGAACCTTCCGGTATGAGCGGAGTCATTGCGGCGGCTGGGACTGCCGAAACTACTGCTTCGCCTTCGATTAGTTCGCCATTTACGGTGTACGCACCTGCTATACGACCTTTGGCGATATGGAGCGATTCGACATCGACGCCTGTTCGTATTTCACCGCCATTCGATTCGATGTATTTTTTAGCATTTTCACCGACTAGCGTTGAAAGTCCTGACAACGGAATTCCCATTGCTGGGTTTTGTGCTGCGCCGAGCAGGGCTACTTTGAATAGCTGGATTCCGGTGTGGGCACTAACTTCTGTAATGTCGTCGTTTAATGACGGCAGGATAATCAAGTTCCAGAAATTCTGTATGGTCTCGTTATTTTGACCGTGATCTCGGAGCCACTCATCGAACGTTATTAGGTCGTGAAACGAGTTCATGCTGAGCCGGGTGAATTTGATGCTCAAAAGTCCCCAGAGAATCATGAGTTTGCCCGTTAGTCCAACGTGCCTGTACCCAAGTAGTGCTGAAAGATTAGCTAGTGCGCCCGGTAGTTTTCTTGCCTTGAGCCAACTGGTTTTGCCGCGTTTTAAAACGGGGAATCCGATTCGCTTTTCTAGCTTGATTTGATCAGATGCGCCGATATCTTTGATGTACTGCTGGAACTGATCGCAGGCTCCTATGAAAACGTGTTGGCCGTTATCGATTTCAATGCCGGTATCACTATCAACGAAAGAGAATGCTCGACCGCCCAAGAATGGGCGTTTCTCTAGAACTATAGGTTTAATGCCGTATCGGATCAGTCGTACAGCTGTGGCTAGTCCGGCAATACCGCCGCCAATGATGACTACGGTTCGTGTTGGCATGAACTAAACGAACCTGATTACACGGCTGCGGAGCCAAATGACCGCTAGCAGTTTAAATTTTTGGAACTTCGAAAGACTGGCACGATAGTTCAGTGTGTCGTAGTTGTTCTTTTCAATTCGGTCGAGAAGAATCTCGTAAACCTGAGTCATGGTTTCTGGACATTGGCGCGACTGTTTGTCGAGAAGCGGGAAAAGACGGACGCCTGCTTCAAGATATTTTCTTGCACGAGCTACCTGAAACTTCATGAAGCGAATATATTCAGGTGTAGCACGTTTATTGCGTAAATCGTCGACCGATACACCGAATTCGGCAAGTTCTTCAGTGGGTAGGTAGACACGGTCTATTTCGAGGTCTTCGGTTATGTCACGGAGAATATTTGTTAGCTGGAGCGCTATTCCTAGATCGGTTGCGTATTCGACTGCTTGTTCGTCTTGGTAACCGAATACCTCGATGAGGGCAAGTCCGGTGGCACTGGCTACTCGTTTGCAATATTCGACAAGTTGGTCCCACGTTTGATAGGTCGTGCCGTCTAGATCCATTCGGCAGCCTTCGACGACATCAAGTAGGTGTTGCTGATCGATCGGGTAATTGTGGAGAGTGTCGCCAAGAGCTATCCACAATTCTGGAGTTGCCTCTTTGAGAACGAGTGAATCGCCTTTGGTTGAGAAATCACCGTTGTAAGCAGCTGTGAGATGCGCTTGGAGTGAGTCGAGTGCTTCACCTGTGCGGCTGCCGTAATCGCCATCATCGACGATGTCGTCGGCGATCCGGCAGAACGAGTACCCGGCATATACGGCGTTACGTTTTTCAATCGGAAGTGTGATGAAGGCGTAGTAAAAATTAGACGAGGCAGCTTTGGTCGACGCAGCTACGGCTTTGTAGGCTTTATCTATCTCTATCGGCGTTGTCACTTCGCTGGGCGCTGGCTTCTGGTCTGACATTCTAGGCAGTATGCCTTTTTGTAGATTTGAAGTCACGTTTGGGAATTAGACTGATTCCAAGCTTTGAGCGAATCCAAGTCGAAGCGAATATTCGAACCTTGCCGAGTTTTGAAATTCTTGGTCGCTTACTGAGTACTGTGTAATTTTGTTGTTCAATCGCCTGAAGAATCGCTAGTCCACCTCTCGCAAAGAGTGCGAAATCGGATTTCAGTGAACTTTCTAGATGGTTGGCGAGTGGGTAGCCATCTATGAATAGTTGGCGAGCTCGGTCGACTTGAAATCTTATCAAGGCTTCGAACTTATCATCGTGTGTTCGTTCAGTAATTTGCGATTCGGTTACACCGAAACGTTCGAGGTCTTCTTGGGGAATGTAAATTCTATCGATTTCGAGATCGACTCCGACATCTTGCCAGAAATTTGCGAGTTGTAAGCCTGTACAGGTTTTATTCGCTAGCTTGTGGAGTTTCGGATCACGTACGCCGCTGAGGTAGAGCACAAGATGCCCGACTGGATTCGCTGAGTAGGTGCAGTATTCGAGTAAGTCGTCGAAGGTTTTATGTCGAGTGATTGTCTGGTCACGTCTATTGGCTTCGATGAGGCGTTTGAATGGCTCGGATGGTATATCGAAGGTTCGGATCGTTTCAGCCAAAGCGACAAAATATGGGTGTGACGGAATGGGTGATTCGCCTGCTTGTTTGGTGGCTGAGTAGCAGGAGTCGAGTTCTTTCTCCCATAGATCGAGAAGTGCGAGTCTGTCGCCATCCGCTTCATCTCCGAGATCGTCAACACCTCGAGAAAAGGCATATATCGAGTAGAAGTGTTTCCTTAGGTGCTTTGGAAGCAGTCGTGAACCCACGCTAAAGTTTTCGTAGTGGGTCTTTGCGAGATATTCGCAAGCAGCGAATGTTGCTTCGAGGTAGCCGGGCGAATTGGAGCCGACTTCCATTTTGGGGACTGGAAGCTCAACAGCCGATGTAGCTGACTGAGTCATAGGAATTTTGGACATCCTGTAGATGCCGGATTGTCACCTAGAGGCCCATTACCTGAACGGCGACCTGGCGTGGCTTTGGCTCGTCGAGTTCGACGAGGAACACACGCTGGAATTCACCTAGAAGTGGGTTGCCGTCGATAATCGGAACGATTTCAGATGTGCCGAGAATCATGTGCTGACAGTGGGCGTGACCGTTAGGACATTCGTTTGGACGCATGCTTACGGTGCGGAGTTCGAAATCGTTGTGACCGTAGTAAGCATCTTTTGGAGCGCTTCGTTCAAGGAAGTGTCCCATGTCTTGTAGTAGAAGTGGCTCGTTCTCGTTGATAATTACTGAGAACGTTGTGTGAGTGCTGAAAATCGAAACCTGACCGTTTTTAACGCCAGATTCATAAACCAGCTGTTTTACAGTATCGGTGAAGTCGATTAGCTCTGGAGCGTCAGTCGATTCGACTTCGACGATCTTGCTAAATACCTTGTATTCGGTACCGGTAGCTATACCACCGGGTGAGGTGCCATTCAACACGCTAATCCGACCGGCTTCTACAGCCGACATCGCACGTGCCTTATCCGAATCCAAACTTAATTCCCCCTTAGGCCGAGAACTTAGCGGGGGGGTAGTTACTAGCAGCCCACTAAAGATTCGCGTTCCAAAACTGACATTTTCAATTTATTCACTCAGAATAATGAAAACTGTGATCAAGGTCACAATCATATTACGGCAACAAATGCTCGCTAGCATCTGTCAATTCCATGGATAAATTTCATTCTTGTTACTACTGGGTGATTCTTTTCTAAGCACTAACCCAGTAGATTTATTATAGCGATTTACAGAGCTTGCCCAGTCAATAAGCGGCCGTTTAGTGGTCTGAGATAGTTTTTTTTGGGCGATTGATCGTGATTGCGATCTGAATCTGAAGAATATTTCTATTCCGATTCTGACAAATCTTCGACTGCAGTGAGGGTTTCGTGAACATCCATAAAGGAAATCATGAACGCTGTTAGTGAAGCTCTTGCACGTGTGGATGATTTGCCTAAACGCATAAGAGCCGGAAAATCGACAGGCGTTTTGACAACGTATTTAAGATACGCCATGAATCCACGTTCAGTTGGACCAAAACCGGTTCGGTTAACGATCTTCGGTACATCGAATTCGCTATCGTCCAATACGCTTGCTACCACTATCCATGGTATGTCTTTTTCGGTCGCAATTTTGGCGATAGCGTGGGATTCGGTATCAAGTGCAGTTGCGTTGAATGCTTCGCCTAGCCAACGCTTAGTGCCGGATGTTGTTGCTACTTGAGAGACTGTGACGATCATACCGTTGTAGTAATCCAAACCGCCTACTTCAACTGCGGTTCGAGCCGCTAGCAACATTGTTCTGTCTGGATCAAGCGAATTGGTGGAGTCGCCAATCGACCACTCGAAAGGTGTACCGGGGAGATCCGTTACTCTCGATGCGATGATGATGTCGCCAGATATGGAGTCGCCCTTTGTTGCGCCACAGAACCCAAACGAAATAATGGCTTCTGGAGCAAATTTTTCAATTGCCCACAGGGTTGCTCTAGAAGCTCGTTCAGATCCTGATCCACTAAGTACGATCACTGGCAAATTTTCCGCTAGAGGCCGGAACGCTATGAAATCTTTAGGGGCGTCTTCGACTCGATCGTAGTCACCCGATCTGATGATTCCGATTGCCTCACGCTGTAACGATCCGATTGCGACGATCATGGGGTTTCAGATTTTAGAGATGATTGCTAGCGGATATGTCTGAATTATTTGGGAAATTCGTATCCCGATGAGCCTGTTGCTCGTATTTAGGATTCACGTACGAGCAAGAATTCACCAAGTTCTGTGAATTCTTCGGCAGTAGTTCCGGAGAGATCGAGCGACTCTATCATTCGCTTGCAGTCGAGCCATCGATTTTCAGCCATAGATTGGCAGTATTTCTCTGTCCCGAGGTTTGCCATTTCCTCTAACACCACATGAACGTCTTCTTGTTCGAGATCGCCTTCTGCGCTGAATATCTGCTGAAGGCGATCCGCTGTTGCACCTGTAGAAGTGCTGAGGACGTGGACTGCGGGCAGGGCTTTCTTCTTGCGTTTAATATCGGCGCCAACCGGTTTGCCTGTTTCGACTCCGCCCCAGACTCCTAAGACGTCGTCTCTGATCTGGAAAATTCGACCAAGATCGTAACCAATGGCTTTGAGCGCCAATGCTTTCTGTCGATCAGGTCCCGAACGTGGCGCTACGAGACTTCCGAGATATATGGAGGCTTCGATTAGTGCACCCGTTTTGCGTTCGATCATGTCGAGGTACTGCTCGACGCTTACCGATTCCTCGGTTTCGAACGATATATCGAGGTACTGACCTTCCATCATCTTTAGGTAGTGACTTGTCAGTTCTGCCTCAGCTTCGATTGCTACGGCTTCTTCAACTCCGACGTCACGTAGTTTCCATGCTGCAGCGTCGGCGATTTTCAGCATAGCATTGCCCGAAACGATAGCCGTCGGTTCTCCCCACACTGCCCATACGGTAGGGCGGTGGTGGCGCATTCGGTCCATATCTTCGAGGTCGTCGTGAATGAGCGAGAAGTTATGAACGTATTCGAGCGCCACTGCTATCGGAGTGGCGCGTTCGAGATCTCCTCCAACCGCGTCTGCAGCCAGCATTGCCAGCGTGGGGCGCATTCGTTTGCCGCCGGTCGAATTTGAGTCCGAGCCGTCAATCTCCTGCCATCCCATGTAGTAACGATGAATGTCGTAGATGTCTGGCTTTAGTCCAACAAGTTCAGCGCGAAGTGCTTCGTCGATTCGACCCTGGTATCGGGTGAAAAACGCCGGAAGCGATGGTGACTGGGTCGCTGCTGGAGATGTTTGGTCTGAGTTGGGTGGAGTCGAGTTCAAGAAATATCGGACACTGCACATGACGTGGTTGATTCAGATATTCAGAGTATCGCTTCATTGAGGGTGAGTGGTGGGCTTGCCATTGTCTAAATCGCTGTTTAGGTTCCCGAGCTCTGAACTCAGTTGGAGATTCCATCTGTTTTATATAGCTGAGATTTCGTGCCTTTTTCGACTCTAGCTTTGGAAGTGTGATCGTTAGAACACCGTTCTGTAAAGTTGACGATACATTTTTGTAATCGACAGTTTCAGGAAGTCGAAGCGCTCTGTAGTACGAACCATTTCGTCGCTCTCGGTACAGGTAGCTGTCGGTGTTTTGGACGATCAATTTGCCGTTCGCGCTTTGTTGGTCTGAACGTTGTCATCGACTGAAATATCGAGTTAAGAGATCGTCGAAGTTTCGGACTGATCCGAGGTGTTGACATTTTTCGCTAGATATTGGGTTGTTTCCTTTGTTTAGCTGCTGCGCTTTGACATTTGAGCCGTGTAGCGCTCCATCAAAAGTCAAGCTGTCAATTGTAAAAAGTTGAACGACTTGGCTGAACTAATCTGATAAGTAGAGTATAAAATCTTTTAATTGGTTACGAGTTAGATATGGTAGTATTTATTGTGTTCGAACTGAAATAATCGATTGCCGCTGACCTGTCAGCGTTCTGAAATATCTATAAAGCGACTTATGACCCAGAACTACTACGATCTTCTCGGAGTGAATAAAAGCGCTTCCGAAAAAGAAATCAAAACGGCTTACCGACGGATGGCGCGAAAATTGCACCCCGACGTAAATCCGGACGACGAGCGCGCTCAGGATCAGTTCAAAAAGGTGAACGAGGCGTACGAAGTCGTTGGAGATGTCGCTAAGAGGAAGGACTATGACCAGTTCGGCGACAACTGGAAGCACGCCGACCAGATGCGGAACATGGGCGGTAACGGTAGTCGAGGTCGCGGTCAAAACGCTGGAGCGGGTTTCAACATCAACGACATTTTTGGTGGTGGAGGCGGAAGGCCATCAGGCGCGAATTTTGGGGACATGTTCGGTGGAGGCGGTGGCGCTGGGCACGCCCGTCAGCAGCAACGCCAAAAACAAGAAGTTGTGAAACATCAGGGTACGATCGATGTGTCGCTGGATGAGGTGTACACCGGAACCACCCGTAAAATTTCGATTGGTTCTGCGGCTACTGGAAGGCGGAATCTAGAAGTGGAAGTTCTAAAAGGCGTTCCAGATGGTCGAAAGATTAAGATGCGACCTGATCGGCAAACCGAAGTGACGCTGACCGTAAACGTGCGTTCAGATAAACGGTTTAGTCGGGAAGATGCGAATCTTCGTGCCGATATTGCTGTGCCACTGCTCGATGCGATTCTTGGCGGTGAAGCTGAGGTGCCGACGATGACGGGGCGGATTGCTCTGAATATTCCAGCGGGTACCCAGAACGGTAGGTCTTTCAAGATAAAGGGTCGAGGGCTTCCGAAGATGAATTCTGACGAGAGTGGCGACCTGTACGCAACTGTGAAAGTTCGACTTCCCGACACGCTTTCTGAAGAAGAGCATGCGCTCTATTCGCAATTGAAAGAAATTCGTGCAGGTAAGTCGAAATTCGACAGACTGAAGAATTTCATTTCAGGGAATGACGAGGATGGTGAGGAATGACAATGGGACACAACGATCCGGTCTTCGCTATCGGGATCGTTGCACAGATGTGTGGAGTTCATCAGCAGACACTCCGTAATTACGAACGTTGGGAACTCGTCATGCCACAGCGGTCGAGCGGGGGCACAAGACTCTACTCCAATCATGATGTTGAGCTAATTCAGCAGATATTGCGATGGAAAGATGAGTTCGGTTTGAACCTCGCTGGCATCGAAGTAATGTCGAAGCTTTTAAGTCGTATCGATCGACTTGAATCACATCTACAGAACTTGACGGTAGAGATCGTCAAGCTACGAGAAGGTCAGGCGAAGTTGCCTGGCTAGGAACTATCCACTTCGATCCCGCGATATTTTGGGACGGAAAGCCGGACTGGTAAGCGATAGGGGAATTCAGAAATATGGTTTTGAAACAGGACGATTTCACAGAGCAGGCTCAAGAGGCGTTAAGCGCTTCACAGCAACTTGTTGTGCAGATGCGCCACAGCCAGTGGGACGCTGAACACTTGTTGTCAGGTCTATTGAAGATCGACAACTCTCTTTCAGCAAAAATTCTTGAAGTACTTGGAACAGACGTTAGTGATCTGCTCAAAGAACTTGAGGCAAAACTAGAGGAAACGCCAAAAATTGGCGGGGCCTCTGGACAATCTCAAATCTACCCAACACCACGGGTTCAATCGGCGATCGAAGTTGCTAAAGAAGAAGCCGATCGTCTAAAAGATGAGTTAATCGGAGCCGATCACCTGCTCGTTGCACTTACTAAGGAATCGAGCGGCGATATTGCTGAGATATTCACTCGTCTAAATATCACCGAAGAGCGTGTGTACCAGGCGTTGCTCGAAGTACGAGGTTCGGCAAGGGTTACTGATCCGCGAGCCGAGAGCAAGTACAAAGCGCTGTCGAAATACAGCGTTGATCTGACGGATCTGGCTCGTGAGGGTCAGCTCGATCCGGTGGTTGGGCGTGATCTTGAAATTCGACGAGTTATGCAAACGTTGACTCGCCGAACTAAGAATAATCCAGTGCTAATTGGCGATGCCGGTGTTGGTAAGACAGCGGTTGCCGAAGGACTTGCGCAGCGAATTGTTGCTGGTGACGTTCCAACGAGCCTTCAAGGTCGTCGAGTTATTTCTCTTGAAATGGGATCTTTGGTTGCGGGTGCGAAGTTCAGAGGTGAGTTTGAAGAACGACTGAAGGCTGTGATGGACGAGATTCGTCAGGCTTCGGGTGAGATAGTTTTGTTCATTGACGAGATCCACACCGTAGTAGGTGCTGGAGCGGGTGATGGTGCGCTCGACGCATCGAACATGATGAAACCTGCACTTGCTAGAGGTGAACTACAGACGATTGGTGCTACTACTCCTAATGAGTACCGTCGTTACATCGAAGCTGACCCAGCACTCGAACGCCGATTCTCACCTATTTTGGTTGAAGAACCCGATACGGAGACGGCTATAGAAATGCTTGAAACTCTCAGGCCTCGATACGAACAGCATCACGGATTCACGATTGAGCAATCGGCTTTGGAGGCTGCTGTTCAGCTTTCATCTCGATATATATCTGATCGATTGCTGCCTGACAAAGCTGTCGATTTGATCGATGAAGCTGCGGCGAAGAATCGCATCGAGAACGAACTGATGCCTTCGAACTTGAACGACATGAAGGTTGAACTGCAGCGACTGGACGAGGAAGAGGAATCGGCTTCTGCTCGGGGCGATTACGAGAAGGCAGCGAACGCCAAAGCTGAGAAGATTCGTGAACTTGAAGAATACGAAATTGCCAAGCGCGAGTGGGATAAGAACCATGTGATTAGTGAGGTTGTGACCGATGAAGACATTGCTTCATTGATCGCAGAACGAACTGGTATTCCGGTTGCTCGACTGGTTGAGGGCGAGGGAGATCGACTCCTAAATCTTGAAGAACGATTGCACACACGTGTAATTGGTCAGGATCGTGCGGTTGAAGTTCTTGCCGATGCCGTTCGCCGAGCTCGTGCTGGATTAAAGGATCCGAACCGACCTATCGGTAGTTTCATCTTCTTAGGACCAACCGGTGTTGGTAAAACTGAACTTGCTCGAGCGCTTGCCGAGTTCATGTTCGACGACGAGGACAATATGATCCGAGTCGATATGTCGGAGTATCAGGAACGTCACACAGTTTCAAAACTGATCGGTGCACCTCCGGGTTACGTTGGCTATGACGAGGCAGGTCATTTGACTGAAGCAGTTCGTCGTCGTCCGTTCTCTGTGGTGTTATTCGATGAGATCGAAAAGGCACACCCTGATGTTTTCAACACGTTATTGCAGGTACTCGATGATGGGCGACTCACGGACAGTCACGGCCGGACGGTCGACTTCCGAAACACGATCATCATCATGACCAGTAATCTTGGATCTGAGGAAATTGCTCAGCAGGCGTTTGGGTTCCAGAAGCAGAGTCGTGAAGAGACGGAGAGTGCGAGGGTTCGTACGAGTGTCGAGGATGCATTGAAGAAGCAGTTCAAGCCTGAGTTCTTGAACCGTGTTGATGAATTCATAGTGTTCGATTCGCTTACTCAGGAAGATATCGAACTAATCGTTGATAAGTTCATGGCTCAAGTTTATGAACGGGTAGCCGACTTAAAGGTGTCGATTCGTCTGACGTCTGCGGCACGGGAATGGTTGGCTAAAACTGGATTTGATCGAATGTACGGCGCTCGTCCGCTAAAGAGGGCGATTCAGCGATACGTCGAGAGTCCACTTTCGAAGCGCTTATTGGCGGGAGAATTTCCTGAAGGATCTTCTATCGTCGTTGACGAGAGTGATGGTGTCGTGACTTTTACCCACAACGAAAATTCAGATGGTGAAACCGTTGAAGAAATCGACGGGAATACGAGCGGTAAAGAAGTCGCAAGTACAAGTAAAGGAACATTAGCGAAGTAACACGTAGTGAAACCAGCTAATTGACTAGTACGAAGTAATATAAATGCAGAAGGAGTCCTAATAGCGTTTAGTCACGTACCATTCGATAGTGATAGAAAATTTAAGCCCTAAGATTGATAATTCTCCCAATAGTGAATCTCCAAACAGATTTGCTGTGTTTATAGCGAAACACAATCGCACTTATCAGACGATTCTTTGGACCGTAGTAATCGGTTCTATAATGGGCGGCACGCTTGCTTGGGCAGCCGGCTGGTTCGATGTTCAGAAGGCTGGCTATTGGGGTGTGTTTCTAGTCAACTTAGTTGGCTCGGCTGCCGTGGTAATTCCGGTTCCCGGTTTGGCTGCTTTATGCGCTGGAGCGACTTCGGAATTGGGATTGAACTTCGTTCTGTTGGCATTTGCTGGCGCAGCGGGTTCGACATTAGGGGAAGTAACTGGTTATCTCGCCGGTTACGGTAGCCAAGGTATAGTTCAGAAATCACGCTATTATCCACGAATTCAAGGCTGGGTTGTGAGGCGCGGCGGGTTTGCATTGTTTATTCTCGCGGTAGTGCCGAATCCGATATTCGATATTGGAGGCATTGCGAGTGGGTCTCTCGGCTACCCAATATCCAGATTTTTACTCTGGGTTGGGCTGGGTAAAGTGATCAAATTTTTGATTATTGCGTACGCCTGTCGCCGTTCGATTTCGTGGCTCGTCGACCTCGTATAGTTCGCCGAGCACTGCGATTGCTTGGAACTTATTGATGTCTGGCCAGAGTAAGCCTGAAATATCGGATTCTCCTGAATCGTCACTCGACTGCAATAGCGCGTCGACCGCGGCTTCGGATATTCAATTCAGCGGGTTCCAGCTTTGGCTATCGACGAACAAGCAATTCGTATTTCGAATGTCGATGCTTGTCTTCGTTATTGGCTTCGTTGTTTTTTCGACCGTTCTATGGCTGACCGATTCGCTCAGTCTCGAAAACGCTGGTTACGGCGGAGTATGGATCATTAGCTTCATTGCTGCCGGTTCGATAGTCTTGCCTATCCCTGGACCAGCGGTAATTTGTTTAGCGGCCACTCCCGAGCTAGGGATGACACCGATGATGATCGGTTTCGTTTCCGCCACTGCCGAGGCGCTAGGTGAGATGACCGGCTACATGGCAGGTTTATCAGGTAGATCGTTATTACAGCGCAACAGGTTCTACCCGAAAGTGCGCAGACTCGTTATGAAGCGCTGTGGGATGATTTTGTTTTTCGGTGCGGTAATTCCAAACCCATTGTTTGATGTAATTGGAATTGCAGCCGGAAGTATTGGTTATCCGGTGAAGCGATTTATCGCCGTGGTATTCGTTGCTAAATTGATTAAGTCGACATCTATTGCTTATGCCTGCTTATGGGGCATTGACTGGATTATGGGATTGTTTGGATGACCGAAAATCGTGGCCGAATGGGTGTGGTGGTGGTAGCCGCCGGACGTAGTTCTCGTATGGAGGGAGTCGATAAGCAAGTCACACTGCTCGGTGGGGAGGCAGTGATTTCTCATTCGCTTCGTGTATTCGAAGAATTTGCTGACGTCGGTTCGATAGTCCTAGTGATGTCAGCCGATAATTTGGATGCAGGTAAAGCAGCTGTCGAAGCTGGCGGATTTTCTAAAGTTGTTGATGTTGTCGCCGGAGGCGAACGTCGACAAGATTCTGTGAAAATCGGACTCGATTTGATTGCTTCCCACACCGATGGCACTCCTGAATTCGTAGCGATTCACGATGGAGCTCGACCTTTTATTGATGCCGATATGATTACTCGAGGATTGGTTACTGCCCAAAAAATTGGCGCAGCGATTGCCGCTGTACCAGTGAAGGACACCATCAAGACTGCTCCGCATCGAGTGGTTACTGACACTCCTGATAGGTCAGGAATGTGGGCGATTCAAACACCTCAGATATTCCGTTTCGATGTGTTAAAGACTGCGCACGAAATGACTAATGAAGATGTTACCGATGATGCTTCGATGGTGGAATTGGTTGGTGGAATGGTCGCAGTATTTACAGGCTCGAACGACAACATCAAACTAACGACTCCCGAAGATATCGAACTTGCCAGCTTGATATACGATCGTCGAAACGTTGATTTGAAATCTGCGTCGGGCGGAATTGCTGTCGAAGGTTCTCGATTTGGAATTGGGTTCGATGGTCATGGTTTAGTCGACGGCGGACCGCTGCGACTTGGCGGAATCGATATCGAGTTCGATCAGCGATTAGATGGTCATTCCGATGGCGATGTTCTGTTTCACGCTATAGCTAGTGCCATTCTTGGTGCCGCCGGGCTGGGTGATCTTGGTGGTCGATACCCTTCGTCAGACGAAGGGTATGCAGGTTTTGACTCTGCGCAATTTATTGCTGAGTCCGCTCGATTAGCTCTTGAAGCTGGATGGCTGGTATCGCATCTCGATGCTACGGTTATAGCGCAGAGACCGCGACTCGCATCGTCGACGCCCAAAATGGCGGCGAAAATCGATAAGATCAACGGCCTCGAAGCAACAAGTATCAATGTAAAAGTAACATCGACCGATCACGTCGGCGCTATTGGCATGGGTGAGGGCATCGCAGCTCAAGCCGTAGCAACCCTTATTCCCGTATCGAAGTAATTTTCTAAGCGCATGATTCAGCTCTATAACTCACTTACCCGCACTAAAGAAGACTTCGTACCAATGGGCGACGTAGTGAAAATGTACGTGTGCGGAGTGACCGTCTACGACGACTCCCATCTGGGCCATGCCCTGAGCAGCATTCTTTTCGATGTACTCGGTCGGTATCTCGAATTTAGCGGATACAAGATCAGGAAAGTCCAGAACTTCACGGACGTCGACGACAAGATCATTAATCGAGCTAAAGCTGACGGGACGCCGTGGCAGGAGATTACCGAGCGATACATCAAGTCGTTCTTTAAATCTGCTGACGGGCTTAATGTGCGACGTGCAACTGTGCACCCTCGTGCAACTGAAGATATGCCGGACATCATTGAGTTAATCAAGCGTTTGATTGATGGCGGTTCAGCTTACGATCTGGAAGGGTCGGTTTATTTCCGCGTACGGAGTAAGTCTGATTACGGCAAGCTCAGCGGTCAAAATATCGATGAGATGCTGGCAGCGGCTCGGACAGAGACCGTTGATGGCAAGGAAGATCCTGCCGATTTTGCGCTGTGGAAGGCTGTAAAGCCAGACGAACCAAATTGGGAGAGTCCGTGGGGACCGGGACGACCGGGCTGGCACATCGAGTGCTCGGCGATGGCGTTCAAGCATTTGGGTGAACAGA
>JAPKCH010000014.1 GCA_026421185.1 Dehalococcoidia bacterium
TCGGCACGATTTGTGATCATCCAGGCCTTTGTTGGGCCTTTATCGATATCGGGGTAAACGTGGCCAGTGTTAGCGAGGATTTCGTCTCGGGTCGGTGACTCGGCAGTTGGGTCGTCTAGACCTCCGGGGTCGCCAACGGGCCATCGGTTTGGCTCAAAATTGTGGATGTAGAGGAAGTCTTTTGTGCGGATCGAACGCATCGGGTAGGGTAAGCCTTCTTCGACGGTTGCGTTGCCGCCGGTGATGGTTGAAGCGGTGTGGCGTTCACGTCCGGTTACGACGAAGGATCGATCAACTTCGACCTGTCCGCTAAGTTCAGATTTGAGAAGCGGAAGCAGGGAATTACCTGTCATTTGATCGGGTAAATCGACTCCGGCTGCTTCGAGAAACGTGGGAGCGAGGTCCATCAGGTTCACGAAGTCATCGACTGTGCGACCTGCAGTAATTTCTTTCGGCCAGCGGACGGCCATCGATACTTCAGTACCGAGGTTGTAGAGATTGCATTTTGCGCGAGGGAAGCCGGGGATTCCGTGATCGCCTGAAACGACGATCATCGTGTTGTCGAGTTCGCCAGCAGCTTCGAGCTTGGCGATTATTACGCCGAGTCCAGCGTCGACCGCCTGAGCCTCGCCGAGATAATCGTTGAAGTCTTCACGAATCTCGGGGACGTCGGGAAGGAAGTCGGGCATGCGTCCTTCTAGATCGTCTGGATCTAAGTTCCAGAGGTCTTTTCCTGAGCCTTGTTCCCAAGTTCGGTGCGTGTTGGTAGGACCCCACCAGTAGCAAAATGGTTCGTCTTTGTTGGGTCGAGATTCTAGGAAGCTATCGAAGTTGTCGCCGGTTTCATCGAGCAGTTCCTGCTTCGCATCTTCGATCGATTGGCCGACGGGTCGAGCTGTGACCTCTTCTGAGAATCGGTTGTAACGAGTTCCTGACGATTCGTACGCCGTTCTCGCACCGCCGTATGGAGCGTTGACGGTCAGGCCGGGCGACCAGACCTTGTAGGTGTAGCCGATGTGGTAGCCGGCCTGTTCGAGAATTAGCGGGTAGGTGGGGATGGTTTCGTCCCAGCGTGCACCTTGAAGAATTGCGCCAAGACCGGTTTGCCAGAAGTATCGACCGGTGAGGATCGAGCTGCGACAGGGTGTGCAGCTTGGCGCGGGGACGTTTGCGTTTAGGAACAGCGTTCCTTCGTTTGCGATGCGATCGAAGTTTGGAGTTTCGATGAGTTCGTGAATCGTCGATTCGCCTGGCTGGTTTCGGTAAGCGCTGGCGTATCGGCCCCAGTCGTCGGCGAAGGCAAAAACAATGTTTGGGCGCAAGATAGTCTCCGTTAGGTGTGAACTCCACTGCTGGAACATAGAGGCAGTTGCGGACGGATTATACGAACGAGCGGCCTGATTAAGTGGTTAGTCACTGATGGTTGCAGCGAGTGATTCTTTGATTCGTTCGCAGGCTTTTTGCGATTGTTCGACCCAATCGCCTTCACAGAGAATGATGACATTGTCGTAGATGGCGTACTCCCAGTAAAAAGCCTGATAACTCCCTCCTTCGACAAGTTGCTCGCGCTGCTATTTGTTGCCTGCTGTCCACATCATTTCATCGGTCACCATGACGGCGTTTTCGCCTACGGTATCCTCAACGAAAGTCGTTCCGAGGCTAACGGCCTTTTCATGAGAATTGTAGAAGCATAATTCGTAACTGATAGGATCGATGCCGTTGTCTTTTTGGAACCCGTGAACTGCTGCTATGGCACCATTGAGGCCTTCGACGTCATATGTTTTGACCACTTTGAATCCGATGTTAGCGAAATCACTAACTTTGAATGAAGTAGCGATGGGGTCGATTCCTACGTAGGTAGATTCTTCAGTTTCTTCACTATCGCCACAAGCAATTAGAAGGGTCGGAATGGCGAGCGCAAGCAGTAATGCAGAAATTGATTGAGTTAATTGGTTACGAAATTTCATAGCTTCTCCTGAGTCAACTCAGGAGAAAGCCGGCTGGGAATATCGACATCACCGGATACAGTAATTGATTGAAGTTATATGGTATTGGATGCGATTTGTTTGACGGCTAAATTTCGTAGCGTTTGAGCAGATTCTTGGCGATGATTAGGCGTTGGATTTCGTTGGTGCCTTCACCGATGATCATTAGCGGTGCGTCGCGGTAATAACGTTCGATTGGGCTGTCTTTTACGTAGCCCGCACCGCCGTGAATTCGCATGGCGTCGAGGGTGACTTCGGAGCAAATTTCCGATGCGTAGAGCTTTGCCATTCCTGCTTCTTCGTCGACCCGGTGGCCTTGATCTTTTTTTGCGGCGGCGTCACGCGTCATAAGGCGCGCCGCGTGGATTTTGGTTGCCATATCGGCGAGCATATTTTGTATAGATTGACGAGTTGAGATTGGCCGGCCAAAGGTTTCGCGTTGCTGGGCGTATTTGATGGCTGCTTCGAAGGCGGCTTGTGCGACTCCGATGGCCCGTGAGGCGACATTAATACGTCCGGTTTCGAGTGAATCCATCACTTGATAGAAGCCTTTACCTTCTTCTTTGCCGAGCACGTTTTCGGCGTTGATACGATAGTCGTCGAAGATGAGTTCAGTGGTGTCGATACCACGGTAACCGAGCTTGTTGAAATCTTTGCCCGAAGTGAAGCCGGGGCCTTTTTCGGCTATGAATCCGGTGATGCCTTTATGTGCTGGATTCGTGTTCATATCGGTTTTGGCAAGTAATAGAAATACGTCGCCGTTTCGACCATTGGTGATGAACTGTTTTGTTCCGTTGATGACGTATTCTGCGCCGTTTCGAACGGCTTTCGTTTGCATTCCAGCAACGTCAGTTCCGCCGCCGGGTTCGGTGAGGGCGAGCCCGCCTCGTTTTTTGCCGTATGCGAGATCGGGGAGCCACTTTTTCTTTTGGTCTTCGGTTCCGTATTTGGTGATGCCCCAAGTGAGCATTGAGTGAGAGCCGATTGGGCCGGTAAGTGACATCCAGCCTTTGGCGAGTTCTTCGAAAACCATTGCGAATGTTGTGACATCAACCCCGAGTCCGCCGTATTCCTCTGGCACGGTCATGCCGAACAGACCCATCTCGGCCATTTGGTCGAAGAGGGCGGTTGGGTAGGTGTCGTCTTCGTCATGTCTGGCAGCGACGGGTATGGCTTCCCGTTTTACGAAGTCACGGACGACCGCGAGTAGCTGGGTACGGACTTCGAGCATTTGATCGGTTGGCATGTGGGGTCTCGGCTGGCTTAAATCCCTAGGCGACGAACTGGACGTCAATTGATTCGAATATTCGCAGATATGACGTAGGTACATATTCTGCCAGAAATTAGTCCGATTTATCGAAGTGAATGAACACCCCGTTCGTTGTAGATAAGCAACGTTGAATGAATAATCGGTTCGATGGGAACCCGTTGACTCTTCGAGTTCTAATTGTTAACGGTGAGTTACGTACTCAGCGTCCGTCCATGTCGATTGCGAGAGCTGCACCCGCTACACAGCAGGTGCCGTCGTTTGAGTGGGCGAATGATTTTGATGTTGCGTTTACGAACCTTACTAATAGCAGCATCACAGGAACTTCGACGAGAACGCCTACGACCGTCACGAGTGCTGCGCCAGAATTAATCCCAAAGATCGAAACGGCGGCGGCTACTGCGAGTTCGAAGAAGTTCGAGGCTCCGATTAACGCTGCTGGCGCGGCGATGTCGTGGGAGAGTCCCCAGAATTTTGCGATTGCGTAGGCGACTCCAAAAACTAGGAATGTCTGGATAATTAACGGGATTGCGATGAGTCCGATATGCCCGGGGTTATTAAGAATTATTTCGCCTTGAAAAGAGAACAGTAAGATGAGGGTTAGTAGTAACCCGATGATCGTTACTGGTCCGAGTTTTGGCAGGAATGATTCTTCTAGCCAATCGGATCCTTTCGCTTTGATCAGCCATTTCCTTGAAAGGTAACCAGCTGTAAGAGGGGTGACTACATACAGAACAACCGAAAGTAAAACTGTGTCGTAAGGAACGGTGATATCGCCTATGCCAAGTAAAAGGATGACGATTGGAGCGTATGCGAACAGCAGTATGAGGTCGTTCACTGTGACTTGGACGAGTGTGTAGGCAGCGTTTCCTTTGGTGAGGTAGCTCCAGACGAAAACCATTGCTGTGCACGGTGCGGCACCAAGCAGTATGGCTCCAGCGACGTATTCAGATCCGAGATCGCCGTCTATCCATGGTGCGAAGAGGACTTTCAGGAAGAACCACGCGACCATGAACATGGTGAATGGTTTTACCAGCCAGTTGATGATGAGGGTTAGGGCGAGTCCTCGTGGTCGCTTGCGGACGTCGATGATGCTGGTGAAATCGATGCGGACCATCATCGGGTAAATCATGAACCAGATGAGGATGCCTATCGGGATTGATACCTGGCTGACTGAGAGCTTGCTGAGAGTGTCTGGGAATTCAGGCCATAGTTCGCCCAATGCGACTCCGGCGATGATACAGAGTGCGACCCACAGGGTGAGATATTTCCCGAAGATACCTAGTTGCAATTACTTTTTATTCTGCTGGTATGAAAGTTTGCGAAAATACGAACTGTAGCAATGAGCGGTTTCCCTGATGTTAACGACGAGTTTGTTTCGTGAGTGATTCGTCGTATCAGGTGACATTACTGAAACGATGTTAGCGATAATAGATCATTGCGATGATCGATCAGTCTGTGCCGGTTTCCTGTTCTAGTGATGTGGACTTGCTCATTGCGGGGTAGATGATGAACGCTATGAACATGAAAATGATTCCGATTGATGCGGTAAGCAGGACTGCTGTAGCGGGATCTAGAATGTTGGCTAGTAGGCCTATTCCGAGTTGTCCAAACGGTCCTATTCCTATGAAGACAGCGATCGATCCGATCACTCGTCCACGCATTTTAGGGGACGAAGCGTAGATCATAATCGCGCTTTGCATTGTGGCGAATCCTGACATACCCAGACCGGCGAAGAACAAGATTATCAGCGTTAGCCAGTACGTTGTTGATTGTGAAAATAAGACGATGGCAATCACAAAGAGCAGCGATCCCCACATGTAGATGCGTGTGTAGTGGCGGGGCTTAGCAAAGACGGCGATTAGAGCAGCTCCGACGAACGCACCGGCTCCTTCAACGGATTGCAGCACTCCAATCAGGACATCGCTTACTTGTAGAACTTGCTTGGCAACTACCGGTTGTTGGCTTAGGTATGAGAAGCCGAATACGTTGAGGATTAGCGTTACACCGAGCGTACCAATCATCACTTGGCTTTTTCGTATGTACTGAATTCCTTCGATTATTTGAGTTTTGGGTCCTACTGGTAGCTCATTCGATGTTAGTCCGTGGTATTTAAGGCTAACCGCGATTACGGCTCCGATTAAATAGAGCAAAAAACCCAACAGGAAGCCGCCCTGTGCTCCGATGGTTGCCAGAAATACTCCGCCCAGAAATGGGCCAATGATTCGAAATAGGGAATTGGTTGTTTGTTCGAGTGAAACGGCGCGCCCGACTGATGAGCGAGCGACGACTTCACCTATCATCGTTCTGCGAACAGGGAATTCACTCGCCATCACGGCTCCGATTAGGAAGCTACCGAGTGCTAAATGCCAGTATTCAAGTTGATCAGCGATGATCAATAAAGCTAGTACTACGGAGACAATAGCCTGGATAACTAACCCGCCTGTCATCAGGTATTTCCGGTTGAGTCGCTCGGCGATTACGCCGAATCCGAATCCGAACAACATCGGCACGAATCGGAGAAAGAAAGTAACCGATACGAGAAATGGTGAATCGGTTAATTCAAGGGCGAGCAGGGCTACGACGAGCATTTCGAGCCACATCATCGTGCCGGTCATCCAGCCGATGGACCATAGGCGTAAGAACTGTCCGTTGCGCAGGAGTTTTGGTTGTGGGGGGGAGGTAGTCGTTTGCGTGGCTATTACAGCTTGACGGGAATTAGATTGGCAACGGGGATGGAACCGTAAATATGAGGATACTGATCGCCATTGCTAGCTCGTTCTATTTTCAGATTAGGGTGATCGCTGACTGAAGATAATTCCAGCACTAGATAGTCAGAACGATTCGCATAGTACGTTTCGAGGATGTCGATTAGTTGATCGTCGAAGCAGCAGTGGGTGAAGCCTTCAGATTCAAAAGTCGATGGCTTATAGGTTCCGGTGGTTGCCGTATTGTTCCAGTCTGTGAGATTCGCTACGTGAAGAATACGACGTTGAATTTTAGGTGATTCGGGCAGAATTTTGTTCTCAGGTTGATCGTTTCAGCGTATCGATTGTTTGATTGTAAACATAGGTGTGGCGTTATTGTTTTGGCCTCAGCCTCCTTCCCGAAGGAAGGAAAGCCGTCGGACCAAAAGAACAATTAGCGCCACAGAGCTTTTACGGCATCGGTGCAAACGTCGATTGTTTCTTCAGCGGCACCGGCTGCCATTGGTGTTGTAACTACTTCGTAGCCGCCTTCTTCAAAGTTATCAGCCATTGGCATGTAGCCCATGTATCCGTTTGTGTATCCGCTGAACAGTGTCTGTTCGGCTGGCGATGCGTCTTTCACAGCGATACCAATTTCGCAGAAGGCTTCAACAGGAATTGCAACAAGTGCAGCAGGACCGATTCGCATTGCTTGCACGGGCATTGCCATTGGTCCATCGGCAGTGCGAACAGCGTTGCTTAGTACGAATCCAGCGCGTTTTGCATCGGAAACAGCAAGTTTAATGTTGTCTTGAGTTTCGTTCTGTCGAGCACTGTTTAGTGTTTCGACTGCCTTGTCGTAGTCGGCTTGAGCTTCGCCTACTGAAGGGAAGTCCCCGACCGGGAGTGTGGCTTTTGTATTGACGACTCTCAGGGTGTCGTCAGGTTCACCAGCAGGGTCGTCTTCATACATTCCAAGATCCGCACCAGACTGAACTACTTCAACGAGACGTTCTTTTCGTGGGACAGGGTCGATTTCGAGTCGGATGCGTGCTGATTCTAGACCGAGTCGTTCGCCGAGCCATTGTGCGACTGCAACTTCACCGATGAAGCCGTGTGTAGGTCCGCAGTTACCGGCGGCACCTTGTAGGAAGAGACATAGTCCACCACCGTATTGCTCGACAACTTTTCGAGCGTATCCGGGGTAGTCAGGTGAGAGAAGCTTGTTTGCTGGGCCAAGAATTGTTGGGTGGCAAGCGAAGTTGAGCAGAGTTGCGATTGGTGTGCCATCTGTGTCATTGATGGCGACGATTCCAACTTCTTGATCGACTACGCCGTCCCACTGGCGGCCTGTGAACAATGTGCCGTCGCTAAGGGCTGGTCGACGGTTTACGTTGATCGTACTTGAGCCTTTGCCGACTCCCACATGAGCAGGCTTTGCGTTGTGGCGAGCCGTGTTGACGGCGCTAGCGACTCGTTCAGGAAGTGAATCCCAGTAGGGGCCGACCAACTCCATCCCTTCGTCGAGCCATGACTGTCGGTTGACGGGACCCGAGTGGGTGTGAGTTGCGGAGAGTCGGAGGTTTTCGGGTTTTATACCGGCTACTTTTTCGACTTCAGCTCGGATTTCTGCGTCGTCATCGTTCAAGAGGATTCCTATGTCGAGATCGACGATTGCTATTTCGAGGTCTCCGTCAGTCACGTAGAGCGCTGTGGCGTAGAACGGCATGTCGACGCCTTCTGCGCGCTGGTGAGTTGCGGCTCCCCAGCCTGCGTGGGCAATACCTACGGGTGGAGTTATGTCTGTGCGTCCGGCGCCGGCTGTGAGCATTTCGATTGGGTTCCGTTAATGATGAAAATTGTTATGTCATTAGACCGAGGAATTTACCACTCTGTATCGGTGTGTGGGTGGTTGCGAAGCATAGATTTTGAGCAGTTAGTAGCGTTAGGTACTATTAGTCATATGAAGGCGTACGCGATCACTGTGGCGTTATTATTTGTTAAAGTTTGACTTCTTGATCACTTGTCAATGGGATTCAATATTTGAGGGCTTCGGCAGAGATACCTATGGCACTAAAACAGCGACTTCTTTATTTGAGCGCGCAATCGACCGATCCACGGTCTCTAGCGCTTTCTCAGGCTTTGCATGAGCCGGTACGAGACACGATTGTCGAGATTGATCCGATGAGGACGAGTCTTGATTACGAAACTGTGCATGACGCTGTTTGCGATGGGTGGCGAGTAGTTCACTTCCCAGATCAGCGCGGATCGCTTGATGGTTCTGATATCGAAGTTTTTGGGTATCAGTTCGTTTTAGAGAAGTTGGATCAATTTGATGACTAGTACAACCGATATTTCTGTAGAAAATTTACTGACTGATTATCAAGTTGCCAATTTCGTCATCAATGGATATCACATTGTTGAACCACAGTTTCCTGCTGATTTTCACTCGAAGGTTTACTCCGAACTTGAACTGCTGCCAATGAATCCAGGCGACGAAATCAACAAGGTGATTCCGAAGATCGATCAGGTGTACGAACACCCTGCCGTTATTGGTGCGTTGTCGAGTTTGTTGGGCAGAGATTACACGCGGGCAGCGCACAGGCATTGCCATAAAAATCACCCAGGCACTCGAAGTCAGGCGTGGCATCAGGACAGTTTGAACATTCCGACGTTGGACGAGGGGCATGGTCGGGTTTCGGATCACGTGCAGAGCGTGCTTGTGATGTACTATCCGCAGTATGTTGGTTCGAATATGGGCCCTACAGCGTTAATTCCAGGGTCGCACTTGTTCACCGCAGCTGCCGATAGAAACGCTTCACACGGTAATTTTAGAGATCAGATCGTGGCTGTTGTTCCAGCGGGTACCGTTTTAATTCTTCACTACGATATTTGGCATGCAGGTACTGCGAACACGAGTGATCAGATTCGTTACATGGTGAAGTATTTGTTCGAGCGCGCTAGTGAATCGACAGAGCCGACCTGGAATCACGATCCAGATAAAGACGATCACATTTTCGAACGATTAGAGCATGATGAGGCGGCTTTGATTCAACGATCACTGGTGTCGAAACGCAACTATCGCCGTACTACGATGTGGAACAACTTGGCTGGCAATGCTGGGCTGAAGTACGAGTATCACGACAAGTGGTCTGGCGACTGGCCTCAACCGAATAAATAAACATCGGCACGGCATTTGTGTTGATTACATGAATGTCGTGCCGATGTTTATTTGCTTCTCATACTTAACGCATTGCTTAGCGGCGGAATCAGACTTAGCGTTGTAGTGATGGGGAAGTAGTGCAGGTCGTCTAATTATGGCGACTTGTGATTTCGGATCGAAAGTAAACAATGACCAACGAAGCCGCTATTCTTTCTGGCTGGAATTACGGTCTTATTGGCGACGATTCTCGGTAATCTTCGGGCCTGACGGGTGCCCGAGGTTATTGTGTACTGCGCTGACTGTTACTTCAGTGGGCTGAAGGGGAACGGCATGAAGAGTTGGTTTGCTTGAGTTCTTGGCTTTGGTGCGTTTTTTGGTGGCCATACGCCTGTTTCGACGGCTTCTTTGCGTACTCGGATCCGTTCTTCGAGCGATGGATATGCCCAGAGGTGCGCCCATTTATTGAGTCCACCAAGTTCGGTGTACCAAGCACCGATGAACGGTGAGAGTTTTTTGCGTTCTTCGATCGCCTTGCCCCAAGTATCGATCACCTGTGGGGTTTCGCCGGTGGCGTAGGTGTAGGTTCGGAGTTCGTAGAACGGTCCTTGCGCGCCAGTGATTGACTCATCGTTGAATGGCGCAGGGAAGTAGATGTCTGCGGATTGCTCGGCGAGTAGGTCGCCTGTAGGAGGTGGCCATCCGGTGATGCCGGTAGTTTCTTCACGAATTGCCTGTCGTGCGTCGAGGCTTTCGTATGGCCAGATGTGAAGCGCCTGGTTTAGCTGTCCGAATTCGGAATAGAAGTATCCGAAGATGTCGGAGTGATCAAGTCGACCGCCAGCGAGGGATTTGGTGAGGGTCGCTTCGTACTTCGGCAGATTACCGGGGAAGAGGTCGTAGGTTCTGAATTCGTAGATCATTTTTGTAGTTTTGGCTCCGGGCGTCATTGGTAGACTGCGCTTTATTTTTATCTGGTGTTGCCGCTGTGCCGTCGGCACCTTAGCTTGTGGTTGCGCCGGTTGAGGCTGGATTTACTAGTTTGATGTACTTGCTAAGGACACCCTTGGTGTAAGGAGGTGGTTTTGGCTGCCACTTGTCGAGTCGAGCCTTCATTTCTTCGTCGCTGATCTTTACGTTCAGCTCGAAGTCATCAAGGTTTACCTCGATTTGGTCACCATCTTGAACAGCGGCGATAGGTCCACCAATTGCCGCTTCAGGACCGATGTGACCGATCATTGATCCGTGGGATGCGCCCGAGAAACGACCATCGGTCATCAGCAATACTTTTTCGCCGAGTCCCTGTCCAACAAGAGCTGCGGTAACGGAAAGCATTTCGCGCATTCCGGGTCCGCCCTTGGGGCCTTCGTATCGGATGACGATTGCGTCGCCTTCGTTGATCGTCTGCTTCTGGAGGGCTTCCATTACGCCTTCTTCACCATCGAACACTTTTGCAGGACCGCCGAATGTCTGCCCAAACTGGTGTCCGGCGACTTTCAGCACGCAACCGTCTGGTGCGAGGTTTCCGAAGAGAGTGACGAGTCCGCCAGTGGATGAAATTGGTTCTTCGACCGAGTGGAGAACTTTGCTTGGCTCTGGGACTTTCACATTGGCGAGGTTTTCGGCAATGGTCTTGCCGGTGACTGTCATGCAGTCGCCATGAAGTAGACCAGCGTCGAGGAGTCGCTTCATAACAACGGGGATGCCACCGAGTCGATCGATGTCGAGCATGACGTAGTCGCCACCGGGCTTCATGTTGGCGATGAGCGGAGTCTTCATCGATATGTCGTGGATATCCTTGAGGGTTAGCTCGACGCCCATCTCGGCTGCAATTGCTGGGAGGTGGAGCGTGGTGTTCGTGGAACCACCCATCGCAACAACGACAGTAACTGCGTTTTCAAATGCTTCACGGGTGAGAATGTCGGAAGGCCGAATGTTTTTTCGAAGCAGGTTCATCACAGCGTGACCAGCTTCACGTGACGAAGCGGCTTTGCGCTGATCGACGTTTGGCTCGGAGGCTGATCCGGGAAGGGAGAGGCCAAGGGCTTCACCGATGGATGACATGGTGTTTGCTGTGAACATTCCGCCACATGAACCAGAACCTGGGCATGCGTGGTTTTCGATCTCTAAGAGTTCGCCGGCGTCGATCTTGCCGGTCTGGAACTGTCCTACTGCTTCGAATACGTTCTGGATCTGGATGTCTTCGCCATTAAGCGAGCCTGGAAGAATCGATCCACCGTAGATGAATACGGAAGGAACATTAAGGCGCGCCATCGACATCATTCCGCCGGGGAGTGATTTGTCGCAACCTGCCACTACGACCAGCCCATCGTAGCGTTCGGCGAACACGACTGTTTCAATTGAGTCGGCGATGACTTCTCTCGAAACAAGCGAGCCACGCATGCCTTCGGTTCCCATTGAAATAGCGTCGGAAACAGTGATTGTTCCGAATGTGAACGGGGTTCCTTCAGCTGCAAAAATTCCACGCTTTACTTCTTCAACAAGTGGGGCAATTCCTGAGTTACAGGGAGTGACTTCATTGTGTGTGGAAGCGACTCCAACGAATGGGGCGGCGATGTCTTTATCGCTAAGTCCCATCGCTTTCATCATCGAACGATGAGGTGCGCGTATTGCGCCTTCGGTGGTCTCCCAGCTACGCCATTTTCCGGGCGCACGCTTTGAAGAGCGGGCTGAGTCGAGTTTTTCTTGAGGATCACTTGTTGTAGTCATATTATTAGTTTTTGGTTGGTTTTTCGATGATTGCCGATGCAGTTATCGAACTTGAATCACTGTGTTTTGCGACCCGTAATGGTACACGCTATGGTGAGGGTCCACTGTGGGAAGTTTTTTGTATGTGGGGTGATGTATTGTGTCGTTGGTTCGAGTATGTACGTTTGTAGTGTGTATACGCCGCTGACGTTGCTGGATGGTGTGCTCGCCGTGTTACGCATGTTGGCGAGAGCCTCAGGATGACATCTGGGATTTAGACGAAATTGGATAGATTGCCTAATCTGTCGTAGCGTTGATTGCCACGTCGTTGCGTTATCGCAATGACATTAGGAGGAGCTTTGTATGGTTTCGAACTCGATTGAGCTTGTTGCGGATAATCTGTTTTTTCCTGAAGGACCAAGATGGCGTGCCGAGGAACAGAAGCTTTATTTCAGTGATGTGATGGCAAGCAAGGTTTCTCGTGTTGACGATAAAGGTGCTGTCGAGACTGTTTTTGAGCCGGGCGAGTTTCCTAGCGGATTAGGATTTTTAGATAACGGCGATTTGCTGGTGGTTGCCACTGATAGTCATGCGATAGTTCGTTTGACTTCGGATGTTGTTCTCGCAGGTGGTGCGAAGCGATCGGATTCAATCAAGTACGCTGATATTTCGACTCCGTATGGCACTGGTAATAACGACATGGTTGTTGCTCCAAACGGTAATGCTTACGCTGGGGCGTACTTGCCGGGATTGAGCGAGGAAGTTCCACCGGGGCCTGCTAATCCACCAACGTTTGGAAATTTGGTACTGGTGCGTCCGGATGGTTCGGCTCAGATTGTGGCTGATCGTGTTTGCTTTCCGAACGGCGGTGCGATTACGCCGGACGGCAAGACGTTGATAGTTTCCGAGACGTTCGCTTTCACTTTGACGGCTTGGGACATAGAGGATGATGGGACGCTTTCGAATCGCAGGCCATTTGCGAATCTGGCGGCACCGACTGATGGCATTAGTCTCGATGCTGAGGGTTGCGTTTGGGTGGCGTGTCCGTATTTCTCATACGGCGATTCAGGCGGTTGGGTTCGAGTTGCCGATGGCGGTGAGATTAAACAGGTAATTGCGCTTGAAGACCGCGATAAGAGTGCTTACGCGTGCATGCTCGGTGGCGCTGACGGTCGCGATTTGTGGCTGTGTGAATCGACCGTTTTAGGGCGTGATCGTTTTCAGGGTGATGGCCGTATTCGCAAGGTTCGTGTTGATGTGACGATGGCTGCGGGGCAGTGTTAGCGGACGATATGGTTTAGCGCGTCGTTGGACGACTCGACTCTGAGTTGTAATCCACCCTCACCTCAACCCTCTCACAGGGGGAGAAGGAGCAGCTAACTAGCCGGGCGTGATGCGCCATGAACTGAGGTGCTTGGCATCGAGTTCGGTGGTGTCGAGTCGAATCATCAGCGCGACCATATGATCGAGGGCTATGGCCTGTGCGAGAGTGCCACAGTCGACTGGTTTGAATCCGATTTCTCGAATTAGTTCGGCTACGACTTTCATCCCATTTTTATCGTCACCGGCATAGTGAACATCGCGCGGACTGTTAGTGGAATCTATCGGGTTTTCAAATGTCGCTGCGAAGTTGGTTTTGAAGGCAGCGATCACTCGTGCGCCTTCGCCGATGATTGATGCCGTGACTTGTGCGCCTGAGTCGCCATTGTTTGGCTGTGCGCCGAACGGGTTAGTTATGTCGATAACTATTTTAGTTCGGAGCGATTCCCTGAACTTCCTAGCAGTGGGGGCAACCTCTTTATAGGGCAGCGTAATGATTACAATTTCACCAGCATCGATGGCTGCTTGATAACCCCAGATTCGAGATTCGTGTCCGACTGCATCGTGGAAGTCGTTTTTAGATTCGGGTAGACGTGATCCGAAGGCTACGAAGTGCCCGGCTGCCATGAACGATTTACCGAGAGCGAGTGCCATATTTCCGGTGCCAAGGATGGCGATACGGGATTTGCGTGTTGGAGTGGACGGGGTGAGTTTGGTCATTTGTGAGTGGTTTTTTTTGATCGTTCTATGCCTACTTTCCGTCGTTATGATCCTGAGTAGTATTTACACTTGGGACCAGATTTGGCGAGAGGCTTAGGGTCACATTTGGTTCAGTTGGGGCTTAGTTGGTTTGTTCTTCTAGTTGCGTCGCTGCTGCTGATTGCCACGTCGCGTCAGGGCACTCTCTTCGTAATGGCAATAGTCAGGCGTTTCGGGGCAGTCATGGGATGGTAGGTATTTTGGTTGGATATGTATACCGTTTGCGCGGTTGTGGGAGTAATCTTCGTGTTCGCAGCGACTGACTGTGCAGTATGAATAATAAAAAATCCTTCGGGATCGTGAGATTGATCATAAATGACTGATTACCTTCCATTGCCAGGCACTCCTGTTGAGGAGCTTGATACTCCGTGCATCGTTGTCGATCTCGATGCTGCTGAGTCGAATATCGCAAAATTGCAGGCAGCAGCCAACGAGATGGGCGTCGACGTTCGACCTCACTCGAAGACTAACAAGAGCCCTTATTGGGTTCGCAAACAGATCTCAGCCGGAGCCATTGGCATTTGCTGTGCGAAGGTCGGGGAGGCTGAAGTGATGGTCGAAGCTGGTGTGCCGGAAGTGATGATTCCGAACCAGGTTATAGGCAAGCGCAAGATCGCTCGATTGGTAGCACTTGCACGTTCCGCGAGCATTATTGTTGCAGTTGAAGCTTCGGCCAATGTAGACGATCTTTCAGAGGTTTCGAGTGCGGCTGGTACCGAGCTTGGTGTGATTGTGGAAGTAAACGTTGGCATGGATCGATGTGGAGTTGATGGCAATGGCGCCGTCGAACTCGCAAAGCAGATCGATATCGCACCAGGTCTTAGATTCGACGGTCTTATGGGCTATGAAGGACACACAGTTGCAGAGCGGGATTACGAGACTCGTAAGATAAACGCCGAGCAGGCGATGTCGATTCTTACCGGAGCAGCCGATCAGATTCGTGCTGAGGGCATTGAAGTTAAGTTGGTTTCGGCCGCTGGCACTGGTACCTACAACATCTCGGGTCGTGTCGATGGCGTTACCGAGCTTCAGTGTGGTTCGTACATTTTTATGGACGGCGACTATCTCGAAGTGCTCAACGATTTCCAGCCTGCACTTTCGGTTATGGCGACTGTCATTTCACGTCAGCAGGAGAACATTGCGATAGCCGATTTTGGTCTTAAATCGATTTCTGTGGATCGCGGTATTGCTGAGGTTATTTCTCCTGCCAATGCGGAGGTTGTGGTGCATTCTGAGGAGCACACCAAGATCGAGCTTAAGGATGAGGCCGCTCGGTCGCTGAAGGTTGGCGACAAGGTAAGTGTGCGTCCGATGCACGGTGATACGACTATAAACTTGCACGAGTACTATTTCGGAGTTCGCAATGGCAAGCTTGAGCAGGCCATACCGATCCCAGGCCGCGGCAAGTTCAGGTAAGTCGTTTAGGTACGTAATTGAATGATCTCCCTTTCGTTTTGGAAGGGAGATTTTTTGCTTAATTTTGGGCGATGTATGAGAAGCCGATTAATCCAGATATACAGATGTAGTCGTCTAAACGGTGTTATCGAAATTCGTATCGACGAAAATAAATTTGATAGTGCGATATAACAGTTTGATGTGAGGTCGAGCTTTTCGGCGATTCCAAGCTCACTGTTCTACAGGCAATTCTCGACCGTAAGACCCATCTCGTATCCGAAAAGCGAGATGGGTCTTGTGTTGTGAGGCACAATTTATCTTTATGACTCTTATAATCTCGTCGGTAGATATAGGGCGTCACTTGGAAATTAAGGAATCGGAATGTACGGACTTGATGGCAAAGTTGCGATTGTTACTGGTGCTGGTGGTAAGGCCGGGATTGGTAGAGGGATCGCAACTCGATTGGCGGCTGAGGGTGCGGCGATTGCGGTTTGTGATTTGAACGACAATGGCACGCCTGATTGGGGGGGGCTTTCAGCAGTTGTTGACGAAATAAACTCGACTGGTGGTCGGGCGATCGGGCTGACTGGAAGCGTTTCGGAATCGGGCGATGTTGCTTCTATTGTTGAAGGCGCTATTTCCGAGTTTGGTCAGGTCGATATCCTTGTGAACAACGCTGGCGCGCCGGCAGGACCTGATCGTGTGAATGTAGTGGATCTTCCAGAAGAAGTTTGGGATCTTGTAATGGGGGTGAACCTGAAGGGCACGTTCTTGATGTCGCAGGCGATATCTCGTCACATGATTAATCGTCGCGGCGGCGGAAAGATCATCAACATGTCGTCGGTTTCTGGGAAGGTCGGAAACGCTAAGTTCGCTGCATATTGTTCGTCGAAGTTTGGAGTGATTGGGTTTACCCAGTCTTTGTCTCGTGAGATGGCTGAGTACAAGGTGAATGTGAACGCTATTTGCCCTAGCTTGGTCGAGACTGAGCGGGTGTTCGGGATGGCGTCGGCGTTGAAGCCGGATGATGAGACTTCGACCGAGGATTGGCGTGACGAGATGGTGGCGCGGACGAACGAGGCGAATCCGCTGGGTCGTATTGCTCAGGCGAAGGACGTTGCTGATGTTGCGGCGTTTCTAGCGTCGTCGCAGGCAGATTATTTGACTGGTCTGGCGATTAACGTCGCTGGGGGATCGCACATGGGATAGCAAAGCTAGGTTTTCTGAAAGATTGGTTATTGTGGGCTGACTGAGAACGATGATGTTTCGGATCGATTCAGGGGCACGAAGGAATCATGAGAATAGGCCAGTAGCCTAGTACAGGATGTGTTGGTCGCTCAGGTCTTTGCCGCCGGTTGAGCGGGACAGGGTGCCGCCTAGGACTTCTTTTACTTCGAGATCGGCGAAAGCATTTACCACTTGGTAGAACGTTGGGAGGTCCTCCCAGCGTGCTTGGTTCCAGTTGATAGCGCCATCACCCACGAGGTCTTCGTGAACCACAGCGTTCGAACCTTCAGCCGGGGTGATCACTGCGTACTGCGAGTCAGGGGTTCCCCATTCGCCTGTTCGAGGTATGTACTTGTAGTGGAGCTGACCATCGACTTTTTCAGCGGGCTTTGGTTCTGTGCGCTGTTTAAGGTTCGAAACTTCCATATCGAGGAAGTTGAACCCGAGCCATGAAGCTTGTGTTCCGGCTGAGTCTCCAACGACTCGAATGTCTGGAAGTTCACAGTAGATTTTTGAAAATCCTAGTTCTTCGCGTCCTGTGATAATCGGGTCAGCTAGGTTCTCCCAAAGAACAGTTAGGAAAGGCCCGGTAGCGGTGTCCTTTTCGCCAGTGAACTTAGCGGGAATGGTTACGCCAAGCACTGAGTAGCCACGACCTGCGAGCCATTCTATTTCGGTCATGTTGGTTTCGTTGACCGTGACGATAGGATCTCCATGAAGTGAGAATCCGGGCGGTAGCAAGTTCTCAAGCTGCTCTGCATTCGAGAGGAACGACACGCTCATTGAAACGGATTTCGGACTGTTTATTCCGTCAAAACGTCGACCTTCATGACCCCTACGAGGTCCTGTTGCAGGGCCGAAGTGTGTTGGCATTCGGTACATTTCGCCGGGTTGGAATGTGTAAGACATTTTTCACTTTTTCATTAGGAGCAGGATTGAGCGTTCGTTAGAGTTCGAAGAGTAAGATGCTGACGGTTTTAGCAGATAAATTAAATTGCCAGAGTGTTGCGTCAATAACTGATCTATAGTCGATCTGTTGGTAGATAGAATTTGACAATGAATTATCGAAATCGCCGAATCCCACCCTGCGTCTGTTGATTAGCGTAACCCCGAAGTATTGCTTTACCTGCTTCGTTTTTCATGAGCAGGTAGCGGTTAGCTTCGAGGAACTCAGCACCGGTTACCTATTCGATTACCTGTATGAATGACTCCGTTCAATTGGAAATGTACGGATGAGTCTATACGTAATCGAAATCTTCGAGAATGTTGCCGATGATGCTCTGAGGACCTGCAGCCATGAGTCCGGCATCAACGGGTAGCAGCACGCCAGTGATCCAACGTGATTCTTCGCTGGCAAGAAACGTTGCTGCCATAGCTATATCTTCAGCTCGCCCTTCGGTTCCGAGGGGTGCGATTGTTCGTCGGAGCTCTCGCATAGGACCATCGTAGGCTTCGACCATAGATGTGAAAATCATGCCGGGAGCAATGCAGTTGACTCGAACATTGTCACGTCCGTGATGAACGGCCATCGCTTTAGTGGCTGCGATCATTCCACCTTTGGCTGCGGCGTAAGGAACGTTCTTTGTCATTGCGGCGCGTATACCATCAACCGATGCGATGTTGATGATTGACCCACCGCCGTTTTTGATCATTTCAGGAATGGCGTATTTTGATATGAAGACCATGCTTTTAAGGTCGACATCCATGACTCTATTCCATGTTTCTTCAGTTACGTCGGGGACGGCGCCGGGGCCACCAATGCCGACGCTGTTCATGAGGATGTCGAGCTTGCCATAACTTTCTATTGCCGCTTCGACTAGTGATTTGCAGCCCGATTCTTGAGCTACATCAGCGAGAAAGTATGAGGCTTCTCCACCTGCTTCATTGATTGCTTTCTCAGTCGCTTTAGCGGCAGTTTCGTCCATGTCGACGATTAGCACTTTTGCACCGTAGGATGCGAATAGTTTTGCGGTCGCTACTCCCACGCCAGCGATATTCTCTGAGCGAGTTCCTGCACCAGTAACAATTGCGACTTTATTTGCGAGTCGAGTTATTTTTCACCTCATGTCCGGTTTCCCGGATCAGAAATTTAGTACACCAAACGTTAACATTGTGAGGCAAGCGACGTTAGTTCGCTTTGACCCACCGGCTTTACCGTAGGATAATTCGCCAGCCGGAATTGTGACACAGTTATGAGCGATTTTCACTAGGGACTTTCGGTCAGGGCAAAGGCAACGCGTTGTTTAGGCGGGTTCGGCACTGATCGAAATTATGAATCAAGCACGTTTAAGTAAGGATTCAACGATGAAAGCTGCAGTAATGCGCGGGAAACAGAAGATGGTTGTTGAGGATATTCCTACTCCAGAGCCTGGTCCGAATCAGGTGCTGGTGAAAATTCGGTATTCAGCGCTGTGTGGTTCAGATGTTCATCGTTTCCAATATGGAATGGCGAACGATGGTTCGGTTCTGGGCCACGAGTACATCGGTGAAGTTGTGCACGCTGGTCGAGATGTTACTCGACTGAAAGAGGGTGACCGGATAGTTGGCGGCGGTGGCACACCTCCGTCCGGAACGGTACTGCCGAGTTATCCTAATGATCGATACAGTGCCCGCACCGTTGGTATCGAGACTACTCGTATAGGTGGATTCGCTGAGTACATCGCCATGGACGAATGGCGGCCCCTGTTGATTCCCGAAGGTGTGAGTGATGACCTTGCCGTTTTAGCTGAACCTGCTTCGATTGCGGTTCATGCAGTTCGCACTTCGAAGTTCAAGCTTGGAGATATGGCTGTTGTGATGGGGGCGGGACCGATTGGACTGCTCATAATGCAGGTACTTAAGGCTGCAGGTGCCGCTCAGGTGATTGTTTCTGAACCATCAGAAGCGCGTGCTGCTGCGGCTCGAGATCTTGGTGCCGATCTTGTGTTGAATCCAATCAAAGAAAATGTTGTCGATCGTGTTCTCGAATTATCGGGTGGACCGGGCGTCCCAGTTGCATTCGATGCCGCTGCTGCCAAGCCTACTTTTCAGCAAGGGCTAGAGATGGTTCAGCGTGGTGGGCAGTTATTAGTTGTTTCGATGGCGTGGGAAGATGTTGATCTACAAACTGTCGACTGGATAGGTCGAGAGGTCGAGATGAAGGCGGCTTACGGCTCGCTACCAATCGATTGGCGTACGGTGCTGAATTTGATGCAGCGAAGGCAACTTTCAGAGAATTCGATGGTGACAAGCGAAAGCTTCATAGGTTTGGACGATATGCAATCGTCGATGGAGCGATTGATGGAGCCTGATGAGCACGTGCAATTGGTGCTAGTTCCATAGATCATTTGGGTCTTATTCAGATAGTAGTCAGATGATGTGGGCTAATCACTAACAACGGTGAGAGTTCATATTTTATGAATCTACGTTTACGCCGTGTGAAATTTTTTAGAAGACTAAAGCAGTCTTACATTTCGAGAAGCTTGGCTAATTCTTCACCTTGCTCTTTGCAATAGTCGAAAATGATTTGGGTGTCCCACCCAATGCAGAAGTCAATTACACCAGCGTCCATGTATGGCTTAGCTTCTTCGAAATGAAATATTTCCACCCGAGGTCGAACCCCCATTTTGATGGCGGTTTCATTGACGTGTTTTTGAACTTTCTGAATTTCAGGCTGTTCAGCGTCAGCGTATAGACCTTTGGTTACTGAGTAGTCCGATGGTCCAAACTGGATCATATCGACTCCATCGACAGCGAGGATTTCCTCAAGACTGTCTATTGCTTCGGCTTTTTCAATCATGAGAGCCACGACGCCTTCTTGGCGCTGCTTCACGCCCTCTTCAAGCGTCGCACCGATTCCATAGCCAACATCTCGTTTCCAGCCCGCACCTGCCACTCCGCCAGAACCGGGTGTTTCGTGGCGAGATGCTGCGACAGCCCCTCGGGCGTCATCAGCAGTTCTGGTGTCGGCGAACAGAAGGTTTTGGATGCCTGATCCGTTGGCTCTGCTTGCCAGCCATTCCTTTGGAACTTGTTCGATTTTCATCATCGAAGTCATGTGGTCAAACAGATCAACAGCGCGTGCAAAGTTTTCCAGTGAGGCTAGGTCGTAAGGCGCATCTTCTCCGGAGAATTCGATGTAATCCATTACTCCGGTGTAGCCAATTACTTCGACCATTGCCGGCCAAACCGACATCTGGTGCGTCCCGATGGTCGGTTTGCCGTCACGCAATTTATTACGCAGTACGTTAGTGGTGGTTTTTTTGAGACTTTTGGAGTCGATGGATCTTACAATGTTCGGGTTTTGATTGCTGATGTTCATGACAATGTCCGAGCAGTTGATTAGCTGCGGCTGAAGACCTCAGTTTTAGGCTTGAACTCGGTATCGAGCTCAAGCGGGTAGATCGGTCGAGCGCAGATGGTGTGACCGAGCGTTTTCAGGTTTGCACTGGTTGCTCCAGGGGCGTCGACGTTGAAGTTGGCTTCTACCCAGTCGTCGAAGAACGCTGGTTCGCAATGAGGCGACTTCACGATCGTGGAATGGAAGTCTTTTGGATCTAGTCCAACTTTGAAGAACAGCCCACGGTCGACAAGCATCACTGTTTCGGTGGTGACCACGAGCGTGAGATTGCCTGATTTGAGTACAGCTGATGGACCGATTGTCGGTTCGTATTTCCACGTTTCGCACTTGAATGTTCCATCGGTGAGCGCTTCGACAGTCCATTCTAGTTCAAGTGGTGCGAACTGCGGATCGTGTGCTCCGCCGACTCCCATTGTGAACGTTGCTCCCACGCCTAATTCATGTGCCTTTGCTGCTGATCCTGGATCGGCTATTGGGGCAAGAATGGTGTGCGGGAAGTTGGCACGAATCATCTCGGAGATGATGGCGTTGGAATCGCCGGATGAACCAGAGCTTGGGGCATCAGCAGCATCTGTGAATGCGATTGGTCCTGCCATCGTGGCTGCTTTTGCGACCGATTCTTCAATACCGATGAATTGTCCCTGCATGATGTGGCGGTTGGGCCAGAAATCGTTAGCCATTTGAAGAGCGTGCTCTTCGGCTAAAGATTGGTTACCGTCGGTGAATACGTATGCCTGACTACTCAGTTCGGGAACATCGGTGAACGGGTTGCATATGAAAAATCCAGCGGAAAGCACTTCTGTATTTTCATGAAGTTTTTTGGCGTATCGGATTTGTGCGCCGAACGCGCCCTTCGCGGTGATTAGCTCGTTTCCTCGGACGATTGCTGGAACCTGCACTCGGGCGGCGACAGGCTTCACACCGTCTTTCAATATACGGGTGAGCATTCGTGCGGCGCGTTTGCCAGTGTCGCTGAAATCGACGTGTGGGTAGGTATGGAAAGATGCGAGACCATTGATATTTTTAAGCATCTTGGCGGTGAGGATTCCGTGGAGGTCCATCGTGATGACGATAGGGACTTCTTCACCGAGGATTTTTCGTGCTTCTTCGAGGAGATAGCCTTCAGGGTCGAGTAGTTCTGTGGTTCCCATTGCGCCGTGCATTGAGAAGAAGACTCCATCGATTTTTCCAGCGTGCGGCTTCAGCGCGTCAAGGAATTCTGCAGCGATGCGCATAAACGCACTGTGGCGAAGTGGCCCAGCGGCTGTACCTTCGGCGTCATAGGTGTAGACGACTTCTAGATCGTCACCGAATGCTGATTGCAGTTCGGCTAGCGCACCACCAATTTGTGAATCCTTGCCTTCGTGTGTGGCTCTGATCTCGTCACCACGAAGGTAGTCAAAAAAATCGTACTCGCATGGTATTGGGTTGAATGTGGATATCTCTTGCTGACATCCGCCGATCAGAATTCGCATCGTAAAAGTGCCCCGTGCCTGAGTAATCAAATAAGTAGCGTGTCGAGAGAATGTATCAGCGAACACGGTGGTTTAGCGATTGAGTTAAGTTGAATTTTGTGCTCAAAAGCAGCTATTGCTGCGATTCACACTGCTTGATGGCGTCGGTACGAAATTAGGATGTAGAAGCAGATAACTCGTCTTGATATGGGGGCATGTTTATAGGCAGTATAAGTGCCGATAAACATGTGTGGAATTGACGATTGTTGCTACGGTTGGGGGAGTATATTCTGCGGGTCGTTTATTTTTTTGAATAGACTATTGAAGATTTTCTAGAAAGACGCTGCATAAAATTGAAAGCTGCAAGACTCGTAGCCCCACAGATATTTGACTTTATTGAACTTGATGAACCGACCCCGGTAGACGGGCAAGTCAAGATACGAATCGAAGCTACTTCGGTTTGTGGCAGTGACATACACGGTATTTATCAGGGTGCAACTCCGGAAGAGGATTACCCGCTGGCTCCAGGCGTTCCGTGTCATGAGATCGCCGGAACTATCGTTGAGTCGAAGACCGATGAACTCAACGTAGGTCAGCGAGCTATCGTTTTGCCTACTCGGGGTATGGGTGGACTTTCTGAGTACCTCGTCCAGACTCCCGATCGCGTACTTCCTGTCCCTGAATGGGGTGGGATCGACGAATGGGTTATGTGTCAGCACACCGGTACGGTTCTCTACTCTGTGAAGCAGATGGGCAACGTTGCTGGAAAGCGCATTGCGGTTTTGGGGCAGGGCGGAATTGGTCTTTCGTTTTCGATGCTTACCGAAAAGATGGGTGCGATGCAGGTAATTGGTATCGATCCTGTTGAAACTCGACGTGAGAAGGCGCTTGAGATTGGCGCTACGAACACGATCGACCCTTCTAAAGACGATATGTACGAAGCGCTTGAGGACCTTACAGACGGTGAAGGTATCGACATCGTTGTCGATGCTACTGGCGATCCTGAAGGCTTTGGCCAGTGTTTGAAGATCGTAAAGCGATGGGGCACATTTGTTAGCTTTAGCCTTACGGGTTCAACCGGCAAAGTTTCTGAGTTTCCACACCAAGAGTTCATGTTCAAGGCCGCAACGATTATTCCAACTCAGGTTGCAGCTACTTCTCAACCGACTAAGGACATTCGAGAAATTATTGCGCTCAAGGAGCGTGGTTGGATTGATCCTGGTTTGCTGAAGAGCCACAACGTTGATTTCAGCGATGTGCAGAAGGCTTATGACATGTACGCAAATCAGGCTGAAGGCGTTATCAAGGTCGTTATGGATCTGAACGGTGGCGGCAAGGCTTAGGTACTCGTGTAGCTACGCGTCATTGAGGTGACTTGGTCGCCTTTTGCAATCTAGCTAGTAGTGCTCGTCATCAGATGACTCGGCTCCGCTTCGTAATCTCCCCCTTCGTCGGCACGAATATGATTAGGGTTGTGTTCGCCGATAAATCGTTCAGTGAATCCGTGAAGTTGATCGGGTCCATTGAAGTGCAGTCTGCCCATTTTCACAGGCTTGTAACCGACTGCACCTAGCGAGCGGGGGGATGTTGGTAGAGCAGAGTGAAGATACTGGGAGGTGGCCCAACGTGGATGCTGCCCTCTGAGGATTGCTGCTCTTTATGGCATGTAGATCGGAGAGGCAAAGTAGGAATTTTCTAAGATCACTCAGCGAGCCGCGAGCGCCTCTGGGTTTGGGGTCCGAATTACGGTATCGCCTCAAGCACCAATGACGGCAGGGTTGTCATCGTCAGATTCGATGAAGAGGATTTTTGGTCGAGCCGTGTTAGTGGAGATTCGTTAGCTCCAGATAGTTACGTCTTTTACTGAGGCACGTTTCACTTCGGGCTGTTTAGCTTGCTGATCATCAGGGTAGCCGATGTAGAGCGCTCCTACGATGTCCCAATCGGGTTCGGCTCCGATAGCGGTTCCGACGTCGGCTAGGCATGGCTTACCTGTGCTCCAGCCGACTCCTACACCGAGCGAATGGGCGGCGAGCATTAGGTTTTGAATTGCGCACGAGGTCGCTGCGTAATTTTCTTCGGTGACCTCGTCGTTTCGACCCTGCATTGAGTAGACGTACATAAATGCAGGTGCGTCGAGTATTTCTTTCTGTGCAGATTTTGCGCTTGATGTACGACGTTCAGGATTGGGGTTTTTGACGTTTTCGTACGTCCAATCGTGAACGATTTGAGCCACTTTATTGCGCATGGTGCCGTCTTTTCCTAGAACGATAAATCGCCAAGGTTCAGTGCTGCGATGATTTGGTGCCCAAGTGGCTGCTTCGATTAGTAATTCGAGTGTTGAATCGCGTACAGGTGCTTCGGTGAAATCTCTTACGGTGCGGCGTGCCCGGATGGCGTCGAGGACCAATGGTGTTGTCCGATTGTCATTGAGAGGTAAAAAGTATTGAGAATGATACAGGCGTTTAGGCCTGACGAAGGGTTCGCTATTGGGTTTAGTGTGAGCTATTCACCCAGTCGTCTTGGGACGGTAAGTCGGTGGGATCCTCCGCACGTTTCAGGTAGAACTCGTGCATTGGCATATATGCATCGTAAGCTGAGCGCAGATCAGCTATGGCGTTTTCAGAGGCGTCGACCCGAACATCGATAGGGAAGTTTTCGCCGGGACTTCCGATCATGAGGCAAGCTGAGCGTTCTGGAAGATGCGCACCGTTTGATCCAGATTGACCTCCTGCTTTTTTACCCGCTTCCAGAGCGCATATTAGTCGATCGGCGATAGAAGGGTTTGCATCTTCTATATTCCTTGGGTTTTCAAACTCCGCAGCCATTTTTTTTAACACGTCATCGTTGTCGAGAAAGTTTCCAACGGCGGTGCAATTTTCACCGTTTACATTGCCACTGGATGATTTGATGTTTTTGCCAGAGTGAACAAGGGCATCGCCTTCAGGGAGCAGTAGAGCTACTTGTCGGAATTCAGGATGGTCGTCGTTTGCGAGGGCCTGCATGAACGATTCGAGAGGTTCGATGCCGTCTTCGATCAACTCCATTATTTCTTCTGCGATAGCTGGATTAGTGGAAGCCTGAGATGTCACAACGCCAATTCCTGAAAGGATTCGCGGGCATGTGGCGCCAACTGCCAAGGAATAAGTAGCGATAGATATGCCGAGTTCGCCAGTTTTGGGGTCTCGGCCAAGAATTGAGAAAGTCATGACTATATGTTAATAATTTTCTAAGAAATGTTAGGTGTAATCTGCTGTGAGCGATTCGCTGCCAAACATTAGTGACGATCTTCTACTAGTGTCAAATGGCATCAGTTGGGTATTCTGAGACTGAAATAGATGAATTGTTGGCATCAATGGTCATCGGAATCGAATAGAATTTACCGACGTTGATTATGCACTTCCTAGCAGGCCTATTCTGCTCCCATGGCGCTGTCCACGTAGCTATGTCTGGTATTTACTGAATTTGCTTATATTCCGTAGGCGCTTACGTGCCGATTTTTATCAAATGTTCGCCCTAGTGATGGGCGTGCTTGTGATGACGGCTATCCTCGCTGGTGCGCCGATGTATCTAAGTTCAATCGAGTCTCTGGGACTACGATCCACTCTAGTAACTCTTTCAGCGTCAAATAGGAATATGCAGATTGTTGTCGAACAACTTCCGCTTACGAATAGTTCTGTTTCAGCTGCTACCGAACGTGTTCAAGTCGCACTCGATGAGCTGGACGACCTTGTCGTAACTGTTGGCCAGGAATCGCACACTAGACCACACTTTTGGGCAACTGATTCAAAATCTATAGTCGGCGGCTTGAAGCCTGATCTAGCGATACTACAGCGATTTGATAATTTTCTCGACGAAGTAGATATGCTCGAAGGGCATGAGCCGCAATCGATAGTACTGCAGGAAGAAACGTATCTCGTAGCTGAAGTAGCGGTGCCTGCCGAGCGGGCCGAAGAATTAGGAATTGGCGTAGGCGATGAGATATGGCTTTCACCAAACCCTCTTGATCCGCCATATTTGATGGCGAAAATAGTTGGTGTGTTCCATCCGAAAGATCTTGAATCAGAGTTTTGGTTGGGCTTAGGACTTGAGGTGACGGAGCCCGGTCGGCCTGCTGGAACAGCTGCTCGGTACATGCTGCCATTGTTCTTCACCCGAGATGGTTTATTTAATTCTGTGACAGGCGGAGCTGCTTCGATCGGCACCAATCGATGGTTGATTCAGCTAGATCCTGTCCTCTTAGAACGTCAGAGACCAGCTTTTACGGCTGAACAAGTCGATGATGTGGGGCATGCACTCCGTCGTGGATTGCCAGAGTCTAAGGCGATAACAGCTCTTGAGAATCCACTCAGATCTCTTGGTAAAAAGATTGCGTTTGCTCGAATTCCAACGTTGATGATGGGGGGAGTATTGCTGCTGGCAGCTGCTTACTATTCGATCATGGCTGCAGGTGCGCTGACTACTCGCCGACGTGTTGATACCGCTCGATTGTCTGCGCGTGGTTCGGGACGCCGGCAAGTTGCGTTTATGTTTTTCCTCGAGTCATTAGTTTTGGTGATACTCCCTGCTGTTACTGCACCGGTCTTAGCGTTAGGCGTCATAAATTTAATAGGATTACTGCCTGAGTACAAAGCGATCACATTAGGTTCGAGCATGCCGGTTTACATGAGCTGGCAAGCGTTCGCTTGGTCACTTATCGGTGCACTAATCGTTGTCTTGTACATGCAGTGGTCTGTGTCGAAAAGCGGTGGTCGAATAGTTGCTGATGCTCACGTATCGAGTCGACGGGTTGAAGGTAAGCCTTTCTTCCAACGCCAGTATCTGGACTTTTTATTTTTCATTTTTGGTGGCGTAATTCTGTGGGACTTATCAACTGAGTCATCGGTTGCTACAGCTAAAGAGGGTAGTGAAGCTATCGTCACAATTAATCCACTATTGATATTCGCACCGGCGATATTCCTCGGTGTAGTTGTGATGCTTTCGTTGCGATTATTACCACCGATTGCTCGATTACTCTCAGGGATCTTCTCGAGGCGTGGACCGGTGTGGCCGCATCTTATTGCTGCGTTGTTTGCGAGAATTCCGCTTACTTACGCTTGGCCTGCTGCGATTATCGGCATGGCTGCTGGAACGGCGATGCTTTCGGCGACAGTTGCGTCAACTTTGCAACAAGGTTCTGTTGATCAATCGGGGTATGAGGTTGGCGCTGACCTTCGTGTATTCCCCGTTGATTTGAATAGTGGTTCTCGAACCAAAGTACTTGATCAGGTACGTAATATTGACGGTGTAAAGGAAGTTTCGGGAGGACTTAGAACTACTGGCGAAATCCGACTCGGCGGGCAGGGTGCTCCGTTCGAATTCCTTGCTATCGAACCTGATGAATTTAGTGACATCGGCGTATTCCGAGGCGATTACGCTGAGACCGATCTGGTTGAATTGGTCGAGAATTTGGGCCCAGTTTCGTTTGTAGAACCACTGGTAGTTACGGAACATGCTCGTCGAATCGGATATCGAATGCGTTCAGATATGATCGAACGGAGAATTCGGGCGAGCGTCAAATTGATCGATGCTGATGGCCTTTCACACACGGTCAATCTTGGGCCCGTTTCGAGTCGGAATTGGCAAGTTAGATTAGGTGATATTCCTAAGGTCGCATCGAGACCTGTTGAAATCGCCGGTCTCACATTTTTTGAACTGACGCCAGACGAACTTGGCACGCAGGTGACTATTCAGATCGACGACTTGATGTATGAGTCGGCAGATTCGAGTGAGCTTGTAATTATCGACGGATTCGACGGCGATGTTGCTGAATGGAACCCATTGGCATCTTCCGAAGGTGTTGATACTCAAACGTCAGGATTCGGATATATCCGTAACAGTGATGGTGTATTCCAAGCGGACAACGGTCTGCAAATAAGTCTTGGAATTGGCACTGATCTTGGAACTCGAGGGATTGTTCGTTCAGCTTCGGACGTTATACCTATTTTGTTGAGTACGACGGCTTTGGAATCGAACAATGTTGTAGTTGGTGACAATACTGTTATCCACGTATTTGAACGTTCGATTCCTGTGGAGATAGTTGGATCTACTGATTACTTCCCAACCCTGAGTCCTAATGATGGCGGGTTTGGTGTGGTTGATGTTTCTCAACTTTGGGCGCATTTAGCATTGAGTAGCGCAAACTCTGCTGGTGTCGCCTCCGAGCTATTCATCGGGCTTGATGAGGAAGTTGATGAAACGGTAAAGAATGCGATTTCATCGACGGTTGGTGGCTTGCATAGCGTTGTCGATCGGGAAGAGATTCAACTATCTTCAGTAGTCACTCCGCTGGCTGTTGCTGGTTGGCGCGGAGCGTCGATTGTCACAGCGATATTGGCTGTTTGTTTAGCGGTGCTTGGATTCCTGACATTTGCTCCAATGCGACCGGCTGGTGATCATTTCAATCTGGCTATATTGCGAGCACTTGGAGTGCGTAAACGTGGGTTAGTGATGATTAGCGTTCTCGAGCAGTTGATGATTTTAGTAATTGGAATTGGTGCTGGAGTGGGGACTGGGCTGATTATGGCCCGTATCGCTGTGAATACTGCATCACAGACCGCTGCAACCGTGATCTTGCTTCCACCAATTGTGTTCTCCACGACATGGAACTACGTTGGTGGTTTGGTAGCAGCGTTATTGTTGGTGTCGGTACTTCTCGTTATTGTCGATTCAATTGCTGTTCGCAGCATCAATGTGGCCGGTACGCTACGTAATTTAGGGAAGAGCGGCTGATATGGGACCACGAGCATTCATGGGATTTGTTGGCCGTCGAACTCGTTCGCATTGGCCAATGCTGACAGTCGTTTCGGTTGGTGTAGTAGCTGCGGTTGCGACTATCGCCGCCAGTGTTATTTATTTTGATTCGCTTGGTGATATCGCTCTAGAGCGTGAGATCTCGACTGATGGCGGCGCTAATCACGACATTGTGATTACCGGACGTGAAATTGGGATTGATACCGCTAGCAATAGCGAAATTCTTGAATTAGTCGATTTAGCGGTTAGAGAAGTTGCTTCATCAGTCATCACCGATTCAACGGTTTCGTACGGTTCCCCTACATTACTTATCGAGCAAGAAGAAGGTCTTAGCACTGAAGAAACGGTAGATGATTCTTGGCGAGCAGTTATGTTCAATACGCCTGATCTACAGACCAATTCAGTGCTGACGACAGGTGAATGGCCGACTGAAAAAGTGAGTTTTGCTGAGCCAGGGCAGATGCTTATTGAGGCGGCAATCGATGAGTCAGCGGCAGAATCGTTCGGTCTCGTTACTGGTGATGTCGTAGTTGTCGCTCCGTTCTGGGATGACATAAATGATTCGATCGCAGTTCGAGTTTCCGGTACCTATGTTCGTGGTGAACAGGATGCTAGATTCTGGAAAGATCTCGACGATCAATTTGGTCTGGATGATACGGATCTTAAGTTCCTGCCGTTTGTTCCTAATTCCAACGTTTTTGAATCGAACATAGGTCGTTATTTTCCTAGTATGTCGGTTAAGTATTTCTGGCGTTACTACGTTGATTCTTCTCGTGTGCAGGCATCGACTGCTAACAAGTTGTTGTTGGGGTTCGAGGAAATCAAGGCTCAATTGCAGCCGAAGATCAGCAGCTATTCCCAAGATATTCCCCTTCAAGATGTATTAACCCGAAACCAGCAGCAGACGTTCTTCAGTCGTTTGCCTATGATGGTTGTGTTCTCGGTTATCGCTGCTGTTGTTCTTTACTTCGTTGCCACGATGTCGATTCTAATGGTCGAGACACAGGCAAGCGATATTGCACGATTGCGCACCCGTGCTGCGACAGTTCGACAAGTGGTCGGCGCATTTGTAATTGAGGGTGCAGTGGTCGCATTGCTTGCGATATTGCTTGCACCGCCAATTGCAGCGCTAGTTGTGAAGTGGATAGGCGTGATCCCACTATTTAGTGAACTGAACGGCGGTAATCCGCTTCCTGTAACTCTTGGTCAGACGGCGTACGTTGTGTCGGCGATTACAGGCTTAGCTGGATTCATTGCGATGGTAGTTCCTGCGTCGATGTCAGCCAAGAAAACTGTTGTTAGTAGCGTGCGTGAATCGACTCGACCTGCGGCGCAAAGTGCGATGCAGAAGTACTACCTTGATGTAGCTTTGCTTGGTCTGCTTCTTGTATTTGCTTCTCAGCTCACTAGTGAAGGTTCGTTCGTTGATGTTCCGGGCGTGGGAGCAGCTCAGGTCGATAAGATCAACGTGGTAATGCCAGCATTGGTTCTAGCGTTCGGCGGCTTCGTAGCGTTGAGGGCGTTCCCGGCGTTGGTTGAGGTGGTTGCGATATTGACTTCCTTACCTCGTATATCGAGTCTCGTTTCACCTGCAATTACTTTGGTTCTGTGGCAGATGGCGAGGAATCCTCGTCACTACTCACGGCTTTCACTATTGATGATTTTGACTGCTGGGTTAGGCGTATTTGCATCGAGTTTCGCTGGGACATTGGACGTAAGTGCCGCCGATAGGGCGAGATACCAGTCCGGGGCGGATCTACGAGTAAACGGTGTTTCTTACACGAACCGTGTTCAGGCAGGAGATACGTTTCGGCGAATCGATGAGACTCCGGGTGTGGAATCTGCGGCTCCGGTGTTCAGGACGGTTGGTGTCGACTTGACCGCTGATGTTGGAAGTACGTTCACATTCTTGGGAGTAGATCCTGAGCCGATGGCGGGGATTGCATGGTCCCGGGATGATTTTGCTTCGAGTTCACTCAGTAGTCAAATGACAAGCCTCACAGATTCTCGATCAGGTATTCCAATCCCAGAAGACACACTCTTTGTGACGGCGAAGGTTCGCCCGACCGCTCGTCGTGCTGACTCGCGTGTTACAGCACGGCTAAGCGATTCTACCGGGCGATTGTTCACACTAAATCTCGGGTCATTATTGCCGAGGTCTGCTTCAAAAATAACCTCAGCCAAAGATATAAATAAGGCTTTCCTCAACAGCGTAGGTCCGGGATATGGTGCCTCACCTCTTCATATGGCGGTCCTGACAAACAACAAAGAAATTGCTGGACTTCTTATTGATAACGGCGCTGATATAGACACAAAGGCGAAGGACGTTGATGCAGGTACACCATTACATTGGGCCGTTTATATGGAAAATAGAGAAATGGCGGAATTACTGATTGAGCGCGGTGCCGACGTCAATGCTGAGAACAAAGCGGGCTACAGGCCGATTGATTTCGGATCAGAAGGTTTTGTTGGACCCGAATGGTTTGATCGAGAAAACTCTGGCTTCACTCTCTCAATCGTAAAGCCCGATGCTAACTTGAATTTACTGAAGGTAGACCCATCGCCTAAGATCTACACACTACAGAGCCTGCTCGATGTTGGCTTTAAGACGAACAGGACTTACTCAGTTGTCAATCTTGAGAGTGCAACTGGGGCTCATCATGGGTTTTACGGTCGAGATCCATACAACAGGCTTGAGTACGAGGTGCGTTTCTATCCAACGCACGCTGAAGCCAGTGATGTTGGAATTGATTTTGCTGATGAGGTTATAGGAGAAGATGCCGTGGCTGAGGATCTCCAGCGGTGGCAGGAGGGTTTTGGAGAACGACGCCAGTGCACTACAAGAGGTCGCCGCTGGCCACCTGATTGCGACAATCCTAAATATTTTGACTACATCGTAGTCGGAAATATGGTGCTTTTATGTCAGGGAAAAGACTCCTCGAGTTCTATTCAAGCCTGTGCCGACTTAATGCAAGCCATTGAGGGCAAAGGGTTGCCAATTAGTGGCCAGATTGCTGAAACTGAGGAAAGTAAAACAACCGCAGATCTTATTGCGTCACTACAACAGTTCGAAGTTGTGACCTCACTAAAGGATGAGGAAATATTTGAAGCCATCTTAGAATCTGATACAGCTGCCATAAACCGGTATTTAGGATTAGGCAGTTGTGAGGTAGTTGAAGCGGCTTTGCCACCAAAGTGGTGCATTCTTTCTGGTTCTTTAAAAGGGATCGACTACACCGCCATTAATCCCGCTCCGCCGTTCCGTTTAGAGTTCATTGGTGTGGGTCTGCCGAACGTAGAACGTGCCAGGTTCAGTCGAACTGATCCCCCTTTCCTGGATGCAGGATCGTTTGAAATTGATGAGTTAGCTTTTGTACTAGAAAGCGGCGTTACACAAGTTGTTGAAGACTTTAACGAGGATTCTTCATGGATGACTGTTGAACCCGGCTTGAACCAGTATGGTGCCAGGCTTGAGCCTCTTCTTGCGAAGCCTTCAGGCAGCGAAGATGATGAGAACGCTGTACTGCAGGACCAAAGCATAGCTGTGATGACGTGGAATCCGGTTGTAGTTACTCAACTGCGTGGTGTGACGGTTGGTTCCGAGAGTGCCCCAATTCCGGTTATTGCTAGCACAGGATTTATGGATCGTGGCGGATATAACGTCGGTGAGCGGATCAACGTCGATGTGCAGGGGGCAAATGTTCCTGTTCGACTTGCCGGGATTGCCGACTACTTTCCAACACTTGATCCTGAATTTTCTACTTTTATAGTTGCTGATATTCGATCGACTTGGCTCGCTTTGAACGCAAACAAAATGCGAAACGCTGAGCAGGCGAACGAAGTTTGGATTGATACGGGCGATGCTGCGCCTTCTGAAGTTGCCAACGCAATTAGGGGTAGAACTACTGTTCCACCTTCATTTATTGCGCAGGATCAGTTACTTCGTGATGCTGCTGTCGATCCACTAATTTCCGCCGGTTGGCGTGCATTGCTGGCGATTGCGTTTACCACGGTTCTTGCGGCAAGCGCGGTTGGCTTCCTTGTGTATTCTCAGGTCACTTTCGCTTCACGTATGACGGAATATGCTGTGGTACGTACGCTGGGTCTCACGACTCGTCAGGTACTTGGACTGGTTACGCTCGAACTGTTAATGGTTTTAGTACCAGCGGTTCTTGTCGGCGGTTTGCTCGGAATGCGCATGGGGGCAACGATCATTCCATTCCTTGTAACTTCGGGAGAAGGCGTACTAGTTGTGCCGCCGGTAGTGCTCAGTGTCGATTGGCAAGCCGTTGGGGTGTTGGTTGGCGTGATTGGCGCAATATTCCTTGCGATTTCAGTAGGTTTGATCTCATCCGTACGCAAAATATCTCCACCTAGTGTGATGCGTATGGGACAGAACTAACGGATTCTGTATGGGTCGGCGAAAGATTCGTCAAAATGAAAGGGTTAAGATTAGTTTCTGTGGAAGTATTACTTTCGATCGAAAATCTGACGAAGCGATATCAGGGGGCGTGGTATTAAACGACGTCAGCTTAGAGGTTTCTAACGGTATTACTGGAATTCTTGGTGTGAATGGCGTGGGAAAAGTACGGCGATAAAAATCGTTTTGGGCCTGCTTTAACCTACGTACGGGTCATCAAAAATTCTTGGTGAAACAGCTGCTGAAAATATCAACGTTCGCTCTCGGCTCGGCTACATGCCTGAGCACGAATGCTTACCGTCGAACGTGACGGCAGCTGAGTTCCGGACTCATATGTAGGTTATTGGTATTTAATTTTTGACAGATCATACAGTCTTACTCGAGTCAGCCTGTTTGCTGATCATTCTCTTCAAGTGAGTAGTACTTGTGATCAATATTTGCGTCGGTAACGTTGACCACTCGAAAGCCTGAAGGGTCGTCTCCGAATGGATATCCAACCGGACCTGAAGTTACGACTTCAATACCGTTTTCTGAGGCGTAATTGTTTCGATGCCAATGCCCAGCGAAATTGGCTTCGATGCCATGATCAGCAGCTATCTCGAGAAGCGGTTTTCGATATTTCTTTTTGATCGACCACGGATTATCAGGTTCGTTACCCGATTTCACGAACAACGGATGGTGGCTGAACAGAATTATTCGTTTAGCGCTTTGTTTACTCGCCTTAATCGCTTCATATTCAACAAACGCCAGTTGGGCTTTTGCTTCTTCAGTAACTGTTTCAGGTGAAGTTAGCACTGTTGAATTAATGACTAAGAATCGAACGTCTCCATGCGAGAATGCGTAGTAATCGGGACCGAAGTTTTTACGATATATGTCGATTAAATACTGCTCAGGCGTGTTGTGATCTTCAGAGATATCGTGGTTGCCCGGTACCCAGTGAAGATCGATTGAATCGTCAAGAAGGGCTGCAATTCGTTTTACCTCTGAAACTTGTTCATCATTGTCAGCCTCGTTGATCATGTCGCCGCACACGACTACGAAGGCTGGTTTTATCCAATTGGCGCGTTCAATTGCTTCGGTAAACAATGCCGTTTCAGGAGCAAAGCCTTCGAATTTCTTTGCTTTACGGAGAATTAGACCTCGTTCGGCAAGTGCCGCTACCTCAGCGTCAGTCTTCCCGCTGCAAGCCGCGAATAAGCCGAATTGAGGATCGGCAAGTTGAATGAAAGAAAAGTCGCTCATCAATTGAAATTAGTATCTCTTCCTTAAATTTTCATTGCGATATTGAAATGTATTCGATCTAGATTGCAGACCGTTAACCAAATCGAAGATAATTTACGATGCAGCATACCTTTTTGACGTGTTGAATATATCGCTTCAGGCCCGTATTTCGTCAGATGAAAGTAATTTAGATTCGGTGCGGGCTTAGCGTTACGAACGATTTGAACGTCGTGAAGAGGTTGTGCTCGATCAACGAAATCGAGTGAACATTATTCACACTCTTCCTGGATCTTCAAACAGGCCGTTTTGGCATCCTGATTACGATGAGTGGTGGTTCCTCGCTAAGGATGAAATCGAGTGGAAGATCGGTAAAGACGAACCGTTTGTTGCGAAGCGCGGCGACATTGTTTTTGTTGGGTCGGGTAGACCGCACGCCATCCGAACAGTGGGTGAGAAAAGCTCTATTCGGTATGCAGTGACAACACGGGGCGTTATTCACTACTTTCTAGACAATCCTGGGCATCCTCGACCGCCTAAGGATTAGTGGTCTACCAAAGTTGCATTGAATCTTTGAATAGTTCGGTTAGTTCTGACGCACCGGTTGGTCGGGGAGCGAGTTTGGTTACTCGGTGTTGTGGCAGAGTGCCTTCGACCAGTGCGGGAATGTCGTCGACTGTGTAGCCGACTCCGACTAGGCCGTTTGGCACGCCGATTTTCTTGAGAATGTATATTAGGCGTTCAGCGATCAGGTCACCAGCTTCTTCGGGGCTCGCACCGTTCACATCTGCTCCCAGTAATTGGGCAGCGCGCATGTGACGCTCGGGATTCGATGAGGCTGTGTATCGAAACACTGCTGGTGCGTTGAGGATGACTGCCATCCCATGCGGAATGATTGCTTTTCCTACAGGGTAACCTTCAGGTCTGTATTCCTTTACGAGTCCTGATACTGGATATGACATGCCGTGGGGTAAGTGAACTCCTGCATTTCCAAATCCAACCCCTGCGAACGTTGCAGCCATCGCCATGTTGGTTCGAGCTTCCATGTCGTCGGCATCTAGAACGGCGGGAAGAATGCTGTTTCCGACCATTTCCATAGCCGCCAATGCCCACACATCGCTAATAGGATTTGAACCCTGATATGCAGGACGATGCGCTGGAGTCATAGGGGCTTCGCGCTGTGAATACGACAATGCTGTGTAGGACTCAATGCCGTGGCATAGAACATCGAATCCGCTACATGCTGCAACCATTTTTGGTAGCGAACGAGTGTTTTCGGGATCGACTAATCCGACATCTGGTCGAAGTGACCGGTGCGCTATTCCAGTTTTTGCACCAAGCTCTTCGTAGTCAAATATAGCGACTCCGGTCGTTTCACTACCTGTGCCTGCAGTAGTCGGAACAGCTACCAGTGGTTTCAGATCACCGGGTACGGGCGTTCCATTTCCTATAGGTGCGTTGACGTATTCTAGGAATTCAGCGGGATAGGTTGAGTAGAGATTTGCGACTTTAGCGGTATCGATACTTGATCCTCCACCAACTGGTAAGAAGCCATCGAAATTGCCATCCACTGCGAACTTGCTCGCCTCTTTTAGTGAGGCGTCGGTAGGTTCGACGCTGACTTGATCGAAAACGGTGAAATTGATGCTTGCCTGCTTCAACGATTCGACCGCTGTTTGCACAGCTTGACTATTAGTCATTTGGGGATCGGTAACTACTAGAACACGTTTTGCACCGAGTCGCGCCAGTTCGTATCCTGCTTCACTTGTGATTCCTGGTCCAAATTTGATCGATGATGTGTCGATTGTGAAAGCGGATTCGGTATGTGGATTAATCATATTTTGAACGAACGTTGGGGCTTGATTAGGATTGGAATCAAAAGGATAGCTGAATAAGTCGTGTGACCAAAGTGTTTCGAGGGCGTAGTATTTCCAATATAAATTTCCACCGTTTAGTTCAAAATCAAAGAGTGAGATAAGAGAGCACTATGCGAGTAGTTCAGTTTGTTATTCCGGGTGAAGGACGTCGAATTGGAATTGTCGACGGTACAGATATTGTTGATGTGACTTCGTCGAACGGATCGTTAACTTCAGTATTTGACGTGTTTGAGGCCTCGCAATCTGGTAATGCGTCGTTCGATGACACACTTGCCGGGGCTATTGGTGATGACGCTTCGCGATTGGACTACGGTGATTTACTTGCTGCTAAAGTCGGCGGTGATTCTGCATATTTGATTGCACCTTTCGATCATCCTGACACCCATCGCGTGTTGGTGTCGGGTACAGGACTTACTCACACTGGAAGTATGAAATCTCGCAACCAGATGCATTCTGGTGACGAGACGCCTACTGAAGAACCAGCTACCGATTCAGCGAAGATGTTCCAGATGGGTATTGAGGGCGGTAAGCCTGCTGCCGGAGAACGAGGCGTTTCGCCAGAATGGTTCTACAAAGGGAATGGAACGATTGTTCGTGGCCCCGGTGAAGGATTGGAGATTCCTGCGTTTGCACTTGATGGAGGTGAGGAACCTGAACTTGGTGGATGCTACTTCATAGATAAAGCAGGTGTTCCTCGTCGAGTTGGTTTTGCACTAGGTAATGAGTGGGCTGACCACGAAACTGAACGCATTAATTATCTCTACTTGGCACCTTCTAAATTGCGTTCGTGTGCTTTAGGGCCTGAACTTGTAACTGATTTTGCATTTGATGAACTGGAATTGGAATGCACCGTAGAGCGTGATGGCGAGAAGATTTACGAAAGTGGGCCACTGTATTCCGGCGAAGAGTACATGTCGCATACTTTGGCGAATTGCGAAGATCATCACTTCAAATATCCCCTTCACAGGATTCCCGGAGACGCACACGTTCATTTCTTCGGAACGAGCCAATTGAGCTACAGCACTCGGGACTGGAAGTTCCAGCCGGGGGATGTGATTACGATTTCTGCGGCAGGCTTTAGTGCGCCTCTGACGAATACAGTGGTGGGTGGTGACCCATCAGAAGGTCGAGCCATTCGGGTAGTGAAAGCGTAGCTGCGGAGCGACACGCTGAAGTCTGTGCACTTCGCAACTTTAGTGAGTAACGCTATGCCTACTCTGCTGAGGACATAGATGCTCAATATCTGCCTAACTGGTTGGGATGCCTGTTGTTCAGTGTCGAAAGCCCTCTGCGGTGTGACTATCGGCGCAGTAGCTTTGTAGCTAAGGTGCTGATAGTCCCCAATCTGGATAACTGCCTTTTGATGCTAGTTAAGTTTTATTTGAACCGTCCGTATTCAGTTGTGCCGTCCGACCGTTTGCTCTAATATCTCAGTATGCACAATATTAAATTCTTATTACTTCTCGTCGTTCTAGCTGCGATATCAATA
>JAPKCH010000061.1 GCA_026421185.1 Dehalococcoidia bacterium
CTTCATGCGCTACGCCACTACCAGATGCTTCGATGGATCGACGACAAATTTGTTCGCCGCCCTCGTATTTATCTGGTCAAATCCCTGCTCGCAGGCCTAGCTCTTGTCGGCATTCTTATTACGTAAGACGCTCTAACTAACGTTGCCGTAGTAGCTGCAATCGGAAGTTACGTTGCAATAGTCTTCTTCGTACCTCACTCGGTAGCGCCTAGGCCGTTCCGACTAATAGGCGGGCACATATCTGCAATAGCAGCGGCACTCTGCACCGTTGGGATCATGATGCTTTTGCCAGACTCTCTGGCTAGTAATCAGTTTGTGATTCACGACTTACAAGGCGCATCGCCGACATTAGTGATTCTATTCATGACCGTTACGAACACCGAACACGCATCTGTAGCGGGAACAGCTTTCGGCTTATCGACTTAGGTACCGGTCAACTCAGCTATCTTCATACTGTCATTTGTTCCAGTTATTTCAATCGTGAGAATAATTATGTCTCGCAGGCTCAACAACCTGATTTAAAACAAAAACGGCTCCGGGTATTTCACCGAAGCCGTTTTCTTTATCTACTTGTCTAAGTTCTACGAACCGCCGTTGGGGTTCGTTAGGAATTTCAGCAGATCACTGTCAGGGTCAATGATGACCGTTGTCTGTGAATCCATGATCACCCTGTACGCCTCAAGCGAACGCCTAAAGCTGTAGAAGTCAGGATCCTTCTCAAGTGAAGTCGCAAGAATCGTAATTGCCTCTTGCTCAGCTTCACCTCTCAGAAGAGCCGATCTACCTTCAGCAGTCTCAAGAATAATGTTCACCTGCCGGTCGACATTAGCCCTAATCTCAGAATCCGCCCGAGTTCCCTCAGCACGTAGACCACTGGCGATTCGCTCACGTTCTGCTTCCATGCGTGAGAACACACTGGTCTCAATGTCTGGCGGGAAGTCAGCTCGTTTGATACGAACGTCAATAATCACGATTCCAAGCGCTTTTCGAATGTTCGCCGCGTAAGTCACGGTCAAATCATCAGCATCAAGCGCATTTGGATCATCCACTAAAAGCGCTATTTGCTCTTCCGATGCACGAACGGCGCGAAATTCATCATTGGGATTGTCATCAACACGAATGGTGATAAAGGGATCTGTAATGCCTCCGTAGTCTCTAAGAACATCTCCGCGGGATATTTCGATTCGGTTACTGTCTTTAGTAACTCGATCCATGATGTCCTCACGGGTCTCAGAAATCACTTCGGTTTGAAGATCACGAGCAACTTCTTGGCGAAGCTGCGAATTGACGATGTCACCAACACGAGAACCGGCACTAGCTTCGTTTCTCAAGTTTTTGAAGAAAATCAGCGGGTCGACGATTCGGTACCTTGCATACGAATCGATCACTAGGTTTCGTTTATCGGAGGTCAACAGTGACGCCGGTGCGACGTCAACTCTAAGCAATCGCTTGTCGAATCTAGTTACCTGCTCTGCAAACGGCGTTTTTACCTGAAGCCCTGGCGATTTGTGTTCACGTTTGAATTCACCAAATCTTGTGACGATCGCAAGCTCTGTCTCGTCAACCACAAACAAAGTTTGCGGAATCACGATTACTGCAGCGATGATAATGACGATCAGTGGGATAGTGAGCTTATTCATTACTGTCCTCCTCCCGCTCCGGTAATAGTCCCGGAACCATTCAAACCATCAAGTGGCAAGAATGGCAATACGCCGGAATCAGAAAGAATGAACTTTGTCACGCCCGGCAAAACTTCTTCCATAGCTTCCAAATACAGTCGCTGTCGCGTGATATCGGGTGACAGGAGGTAACCCTCTAAAATCGCTTCGAAACCATCAGCTTCACCCTGTGCTCTAGCAATACGACCCTGTTTGAAACCTTCAGCAGCCTCGGTGATCTTTGCAGCTTCACCAGTCGCTTTAGGAATTTCAGCAGCTTCGTAAGCCTCGGCAAGGTTGATCAAACGTTCTCTGTCTTCACGAGCACGAACAACGTCCTCAAATGCTGACTGAACTTCAAGCGGCGGGTTCACATTCTGAAGCAGTACTTGCAACACATCGAGTCCCGTTTCGTATTCAGTAGCAAGCTCTCGCATCTTGAAAAGAACTTCCGTCTGAACCTGTTCCTTCTCAGTCGTCAGAACGTCATCGATATTTCGAGAACCAACAACCTGGCGAAGAGCCGTTTCGGCAATATCTCGCAGTGTCCGACCATCAGGACTACCAGCTCGAACGCCTCGGTCTACATCTCCCGGATCATCTACCTCGAATAGAAAGTTCTGAAGGTTAGAAATCCGATATTGAACTACTGCCTGTACGTCGACGATGTTCTCGTCACCCGTAATCATCAGCGATTCGTTCGTAACTGACTGTGCAACGGTGAAACCGTCTTGACCAGATCGGAAACCAAGCTCCATACGTCGAGCAGTTGTAACAGCTACAACGTCTCGCTTGCCGATCGGACCAGGGTAGTGCCAGTGCAAACCACCGGTAGTGGTTGCCGTGAACTTACCAAAGGTACGAAGCACAGCTTCCTGATCAGGACCTACTGTGTAGAATCCAGTACCTGCCCAAATAATCGCAATCACGATCAGAACTACAAATATGAGCCCTGCCGATCCTGCTCCGCCAATCCCTGGAATCTTCGGCATCGATGCCCTAAGGCGTTCAATTACCTCGTCCAGAGTCATCTGTGCTTGTTCTTCTTGCGGTGGTCGATACATCTTGTTATCGACGACCTGCGTGTCTTCGTTTGACGCCGCCATCGCATCTCCTCGCATCAGCCTAAAAATAACCAATACGTTGCGTAGTGTTCGTTTGCTCACCCTGCCATCCGTAATACCGGTTACAAGGCATGCCAATAAATTTTAGCTAACCAAATTAGTAGTCAGCACGAATTGCGTAACGAAAGTATACCGGCGAGTTGTGTATTCGAACTTAAATTCATACATTTCTCATTCAATTTGTTTTGAACCACACCATTTTCACCAATTTACTCGCCCGGTTCTAGTTCAATTCCTCTTTGTACAAGCAATTCTTTAAAATGTTCGTACGAACCTAATGGCTTGAGCAGCTTCACCATTTCTCCTACAGAATCCACTTGTTCCCGTAAATCCCACAAATACCGAGCTATCGGACTCGTTGATGAAGGGCTTTCGGCATACATGCCGTGAAAAGCAAAATACGCCTGATTAATCTTGCGAATCAGGTAACCATGATCGAGCAATTCGACTCGTCGTGACTCCATATATCCTTCGGCTCCATCTATTAATCCGTCGGCAAGCATCTCGTCAGTTCGTTTCCGAGTTTCGCCCATGAACCTGTTAAAGCTGAAAGCATCCGGCACTTCAATCACAACATATTCATCTTTGCTCTCAATCTTTGACGCGGTTTCAGGTCGAGTCGGTGCCACGAACGGTTCCCCCGTTACTTCTGAATAGACCCGAAGACCGACTTCTCTTCCGAATATATCTGCAAGAGTCTCGTTTACCGAACGAATTTCTCCACCTGAAAAGTAAGCCATACCAAGCGGGTGGAACGTCAAATAAGCGTGCAACCACTCGTGCGACGCCACATCGACTAGTCGTTTGACGTGGGTAGTAGGAATTACGTTCGGATAACTTGCAAGTCCACCGGTTTGAAGAATTACTGCTGAAATATCGTGATCGACTACGAGTTCGTTTTCGATTCTGGACATATCGTCAGTAGAAATATCAGGATCAATCAATACATCTTCGATACGAGATATTTCGCTTCGAAGCGAAGTAACTAGGAGCTTCGGTGGATCTCCGATTCGGAAATCAACTGGCGGCCAAACGAACGAGCCAACTAGATCGATTTCATCAGTCCGAATTATTTCAGCAATGATTTGTTCGAGAAATTCCTCAACAGCAGGTCGAATCGAATCGCGTTCAGCAATCAGCGCGTCTACTTCGCCTTGTGCTGACTCAATCTCATCTTGACCTAGTTCCGCTGTAGTAGTAACTCGATTCAGATGATCCTTGGCAGCCCGTAGATCTGCTTCCAAAACTTCGTAGCGATCCAATGCCTCTCGACGATCTTCTTCACTGGTCGACGTCCACGGAAACACCGTCCAAATACGATGAGTCCACTTATCAAAGATGTTATCAAGCTCCCACGACACCAGATCGTAACCATGGTCGAGTGATGCTTCAGCGGCAGGCGTATCAAAACGTTTATCACCAGTAGGCACGACCCAGCTTAAAAACAAAACGACGATGAGGGTCAGTCGAATGACCCACTTTGATCGACGACCGAGCGGGAGCAACACGAGCCACTGCATCATGTTGAACGCGATCAACAACAGCAAACCGATGGTCCGCATCAATAATCTATTCAGGGGTGCTAGGAGAATATTGGGCAAGCGACAAATCGAGGGCTAGCAAAAGTTAAAGTACCGTCGAATCAAAACAAAATTCGAACAGAGCCTACCCAAGTTATACGTAGTTCGAAAGAAAAACAGACTTCATGCGTGATGGAACCCACTACCCAATGCAGTAACAATTACCAAGAACGCCGAGCAATCCGGTTAGGTGGCGGGACGCGCCCAGAGAGTTTCATACTGCTCGCCCATGATTAGCTGCGCAAGTTCACGACGTTCCAGACGAACTAACTCGTTGAACGCTTTCTCGGCGGCCACGACTGCATCAGGAAAGCCAGAATCTTCGACTCGGTTAACAACTTTGCCCCAAAGACCCGAAGTTTTCATCGCATCTACGTAACCAACCCACGGGACCGCAATAATGTCTTGCGGACGAGGCAGTTCAGGTCGCATACGCTTGATGGTGCGGAGTCGGTCGGCGATAGATCGAGCCATCGGCACAACTCTCACCAGGGGAGCTACGCCATCTTTCGGTCGGATATCAATCACTACCGATTGACCGAATTTAGGGAAGAACACAGCCAAGACTTCAGCGTTCGATATGAACTTGAACACACCATCCACGCCACTGCCGTAACCGAAATCCATTTATCACCTCTCGATTTACGACCCTCAACGTGAGGTTGCTATTTCCACGAGTGGTATCCAGCTTACATCGTTATCTATCTTCTTAGGCTTTAAGTTCCCGAACAGTAGCAATAAATGAGGGGAGTATCTTCTCCCAATCGCCTACCACTCCAAACCTTGCCTCTTTGAAAATATTCGAAGTAGAATCTTTGTTTATAGCGACGATCGCACGAGAACTTGAGCACCCTGCCATGTGTTGGCTTGCACCAGAAATTCCTACTGCGATGTAAACATCTGGACTAACCGACTTGCCTGTAAGTCCTACTTGGTGCGAGTGATCTATCCAACCTGCGTCGCAAGCGGCACGAGAAGCACCTACGGCTCCTCCGAGGACGCTTGCCAGATCAGTGAGCACGTGGAACGCTTCAGGACCACCCAAGCCACGCCCTCCACTCACGACAAAGTTGGCATCTTCGAGCCGAACGCCGTCACGAGCTTCAGCGACCGTGTCAGTTACCTGAGCTCTTTGTTCAACACTTTCGGTTGAATCTGCAGCTTCTACAGAAGGTGAACCGGTCTCAGTGGACGGTTCATATGCGCCAGCTCGTAGCGTGACGATGGCCGGGGTCGATCGGATCTCGAATTCAGCGAGTGCGCTTCCCCCGTAAACCGGGCGAGTCACACTCACGGCGCCATCTGCATTTGAAATTCCAATGCAATCTGCAGCTAATGCGGAGTCGGTCCTGAACGCCAAACGTGCACTGACAATCGATCCGAAATCAGATTTGTTGAACATAACTACATCTGGATTCATTGAAGCCGCAAACGCAGCAACATCAGCTGTTGCCTGCTCGTAAATACCTGAATCAGAGGCATCGATCGCAGAAAGAGTTACAACTTTCTCGGCAGCCAGTGAACCAGCCGAGCTAGGCGCCTCACCAGCAAATGCAATCGTCACCTGCGCCTCAGTCAAACCATTCGCAGCAGCAACTGCCTGAAGAGTCGTCTGACTTATTTCGCCCTGTTCGTCGCGCTCGGCGACCAGTAATACAGTTGTCATTAGATTAACTTCTCCTCACGGAGTCGTAAGGCAAGTTTCTTACCCGAGTCGGCTTCGTCTTCACCCTCGATTAGTTCAACCTGCTTATTCGATTCAGGTACATAGAGCTTCTTCAATTCCAGCTTAGGAGTCAGGTCTTCAGGTGATAGACCGAGATCATCCAATGAGAATATCTCTGGCTTCTTACGACTTGCCTGCATGATTCCGCGAAGGTTCGGGTATCGAGGCTCACCGAGTTCATTCGTAACCGTAAGTACCGCAGGTATCGGAGCTGTAATGGCCTGGTATCCATCTGGAATTAAGCGCTGCAACGAAACTGAATCACCGTTGATCTCGAGTTTTTTAACCAGTGATACAAGGGGCAATCCGAGAACTTCCGAAAGCCCCAGAGTTACATGTGCTTGATCCCAGTCGGAGGCCTGACGACCACCTAAAATGAGATCAAATGGCCCGTCTTTCTGAATCGCTGCTGCAAGTAATTTCACAGTAGCTGACGAATCGAGCTTGTCCAGTAGCTCATCAGCCACCAGCACCAGCCGATCTGCACCCATCGCCAGCGGCTTCTTCATTGCGTCCATCACGAAGTCGCTGCCAACCGAAAGAACTGTTATTTCGACATCAGCATCCGAATCCTTGAGCAGCAATGCAGCCTCAACCGCGTTCAAGTCGAATCCGTTTACAACAGGCGGAACACCGTTCGGCGTAATCACACTGTTTGAAGATTCGTCTATCTTGAACTGAGAGGGTGGAGTTTCGGGGTCTGGAACTTGCTTGGCAAGAACCACGATTCGTACTTTCAATTAAGTATTTCCAATTCCAGCGCTAGTAAAACAGGCGAGGCGAGTTAGCAAAACACGATAATAGCGACACTTTACGCCGGTCGAAATACAAGTAGCGGCCTATAACATTATCTATCAATCGTTATTTACGGGACTTCTATTTCTAAGTTGGGAATAACATTCCAACTTCCTTTATCTGGTGAACATGAGTATCCAGATAAAAAAACCTGAGGCTAATAACAAACTTTGGAATCTGTAGTTTCAGCAGCACAATTGCTCGGAGTTGACCTTGATGCCAAGCAACAGGCCCAACTTCAGCGTTATCGAGAACTAATTGAATTACGCAGCCAGCAGTTCAATCTCACGGGGCATAAAACGTGGGATCGAATTCGTGAAGAGCTATTCATTCGTTCACTGCGTGTGCTCTCGCCAGCCGGAGGAAACGTTCCAACTCCTGAATGGTTCGCCGGCAAGAAAGCTATCGATGTGGGCACGGGCGCTGGCATCCCAGGGCTGGTTATGAAAATCGCCCTCCCTGAACTGCATGTGACGTTGCTAGATTCAATCGGAAAGCGAACAAACTTCCTTATTGAAGTTGCCAACGAACTCGAACTTACAGGTCTCCAAGTTATCAACGGCAGAGCCGAAGATCTCGCTCAGGAATTCAGCCACCGTGAGCAATACGACGTCGTTGTCGCAAGAGGAGTTGCGCGCCTCGCTGAACTTGCCGAACTAACGATTCCGTTCGCAAAGATAGGGGGCACGGTCATACTGCCAAAAAGTCAGGGTGTATCCGGCGAAGTTACCGAAGCGGGTGGTGCTGCCGAGATTCTAGGAGCGGCTCCAGCATTGACTTTAGAAATTGATAAACCGGGTCAATCTCCGCCAGATGACATGGTTTACTGGATGAAAATATCTTCAACTCCTGAGGAGTTTCCACGTAAAGTTGGAATTCCTCACCAGTCACCACTAATTGAAGTTGATGACGTTGATGACTAATCAACCTTTTACCGCCTACCACCCTTAGCTCTCTATTAAAAATGTCCGACATTCCGTCCGATCAGTCACATAATCCTGTTCAAAACGATGAATCTGGAATGCTAAGCGCGGCAACGTTGCGACAACGGGTTTTGTCGATGCCGACTCTCGTTGCAATTATCGCAGGAGCACTGCTACTGATTTTCGCAACGTGGCGCATGTTCGACTTCGAATGGCACGAAGTGTGGAGCAATATCAAGAACGTTCACCCTGGCAAGTATCTGCTTGCGGTAGCTCTGTATTACCTCAGCTTCTGGTTCCGTGGACTCCGCTGGAAATTGCTAGCAAAGACGGCAAGCATCGGTGGTGACGACGGAAAGAATGTACCTGGAACGACAACCCTATCTGCAATCATACTAATGGGATGGTTCGCCAACTCAGTAGCATTCCTGCGACTAGGTGACGCCTACCGGGGATGGTCGCTGGCGAAAGAAACCAAAAGCGATTTTTCATCTAGTCTCGGAACAGTCCTAGCTGAACGTGTTCAAGACATGGCGTCAGTTCTGATTCTCGTGCTTACTGCTGCAGTTTGGCTCACTATCGAAGGCGATTCGAAGGTTCCGGGCTGGATTGTATTTATAGCATTCGCACTCGTCGCCGCTCTTCTACTTAGCCTGTTGGTTATGCGAGTTTACGGTGAACGATTATCCCGCCGTTTTCCGGGTCAATTTGAATCGGCGTATATCAATTTCCAACGTGGAACACTAAGCAGTTTTTCGGGTCGAGGCCTCCCGACTCAGATGTTGCTCGGAATCATCGGTTGGGTTCTTGAAATCGCTCGATTTTACTTCGTTGCCGATGCAATAGGCATCGATATCTCGTTCGGAATCGTGATGTTTGCAGCGTTAGCAAACGCAATGCTTACAACAATTCCAACTCCCGGCGGATTCGGATTCGTTGAAGGTGGACTTACTGGACTGCTGATTCTGTTCGGGCGAACCGACAACGAAGCGATCAGCCTTGTCGCCGTCGACCGTACTATCAGCTGGCTCAGCGTGGTGGTGTTTGGTGGAGTTTTGTTTTTCGTTTGGCACGCCGTGAAAGCCAAAAAAAACACAAGCTCATCACCTGCTCCCTACGAATAGTCTGACGACGATTCTTAATCTGGGCTAACATCATCGCCTTGACAATCGTTTTTAGATTCGCAGGTACTACCACAGCGTGGTCACCTCAAAAGCGTAAGCAAAGGTATTTCGCATGGCTGACAAGAAAAAAGTGCTCGTTACCGGTCTTAGTGGATTGGTCGGCACAGCGCTACGCAGTGAGTTCGAAGAACGATACGAGCTCTCATCTCTATCTAGATACGGTACAGAAGGACTCGACGACGCCCACAACTTCAAGGGTAATATCGCTGAAATCGATACCATGATCCCAGCGTTTGAAGGTCAGCACACTATTGTTCACCTCGCCGCCGACCGTAGCGCCAACGCCAACTGGGAATCAGCACTTCGAAACAACTTCGTAGGTGTATACAACGTCTACGAAGCCGCAAAACGCACTGGCGTGAAGCGTGTCGTATTCGGAAGCTCACAGCACGCAATTGGTGGCTTCTACCAAGACGAGCCGTATAAGTCTATCCTCGCTGGAAACTACGATGGAATCGAGCACGGAAATTTCAAGAAGATCGACGAAACTGTTCCGTTCCGACCCGATGGCTATTACGGCGCCTCGAAGGGTTACGCCGAAGGACTCGGGAGCTTCTACAGCGAATTTCATGGCATATCTTCGATAAACATACGAATCGGCTGGACCATCTCAGATGATGACCCGACAGTGGCCGCTGGTGGATTAGCAATGTGGTTGTCACACCGTGACACCGCTCAGATACACGTCAAAGCAGTCGATGCGCCCGACTCCCTGATGTACACATTGGTATTCGCTATGAGCGACAACCACTGGAACATTTTCTCCCTCGATAAGGCGCGAGAAGTCCTCGGATACGAACCACAGGACAACGCAGGGCAGGTTCTAAATCTTGAAAAAGGACTGTCACAACGTGACGACACCGACTTCAAGCAACACGAAGACGATCCGGAGACTTACTAGGGTCTCTAGCATAGGAAATTACCGGCGATAACAACTCGCCTCTATGCTACGATTTTTTAGTTAGGCATTTACGGTAGCGTTTAAACACGAATCCTATAATGCCCACCCCGCATGAAAAAACGGGGCTGTAGCTCAATTGGTAGAGCGCCTCAATGGCATTGAGGAGGTAGAGGGTTCGAATCCCTCCAGCTCCACCAGAAATTCAAAACGCCGACTCACAAACGAGTCGGCGTTTTTTTGCGCCAATTATTTGAATACACTATTCTTCAGTCTTATCCTCACGGGCAGCTTAGGGCGAGGTATCAGAATTCTGAAGATCGTCATGGTCAAAACAAGAAATACACACCAATAATCAAACACTGGAGTGCAAAGTGGCCAATATCCGATCCAACGAGCACGCCATGTACAAGATCTAATGCCAGAAACGTATAACTCAGCATCTGACTGAATTGCCAAAACTTGGGGCATAACGATTGCTTTAGATCAAAGCTTAAGCCGACGACTACGGTTATTGATCATTGGATTAATCGAAATCCGAAAAAAAATTGCGCATACACCTCATATGGAGTTAGTCTGATTGGGAAATGATTTTTCTTAACACACAACTGACCGACTGCCTCTGTTGCTGTACCACCTCTGAGGAGATGGCACCCTAGGATC
>JAPKCH010000113.1 GCA_026421185.1 Dehalococcoidia bacterium
TGATGGGAGCGAACTTATTAAATGTATGACTGACGCTGATTGTGATGACGATGGCATCAAAGACGGCGCTGAAGTGTTGGCGTGCGTGCTACTTGCTGACTGCGACGCAGACGAACTACTAGACCCTGACGAGCTGATTCAGTGCATGACCGACCCGGATTGTGATGACGATGGCATCAAAGACGGAACCGAGATCTTTGCGTGCATGTTGATGGTTGATTGCGATGGAGATGGTGTCAACGATTTTGATGAACGAGAAAAGGCGTGCATTCAAGATCCGAAGTGCACTCTGTCGGCTCTCGATAGCGACAAGGACGGAATCAATGATAAAGCCGAACTCGCCCAGTGCGTTCTCAACCCTGATTGTGACGGTGACGGTGTAGGTGACGCCGACGAGTTGATTGCGTGCATCTTGATGGCTGACTGTGATGGTGATGGAGTCGGAGACTCTTCAGAAACAACTGGCTGTATACAAAACCCTCTCTGTGGTAAGCCACGAGCAGACACCGACGGAGATGGCCTATCGGACTCGTTCGAGTATTCGATCTCTAAAAAATGTGTAACAACTTCGGACTGCGACAACGACGGCGTACCAGACGGTCTCGAGGTGCCTGGGTGCATTCTCGAACCTGACTGCGATTACGACGGATTTCTCGACAGTGAAGAAGACAGTGAATTATGTGTAACTAATGCCGACTGTGTCCCAGCTTGGTCTCGTTCGAAAAAGAGGAATTCCTGATGATACGGTCAACTAAAACGTGTTTAAAGAAGATGCTACGGGTCTTTGCGACACTCGTTGTCACAACGCTCATGCTGCCTCTTATTCCAGCATCTCCAGTTTCGGCGAACGTGGCACCGTATATAGGCACCAACTTTGATGAGGCTGCTCTTTTCTCTCCTGTGACAAGTGGGGACTACAGCACAGCATTGGCAGTGGCTGTTGACGCAGAAGGCAGTATTTATACGGCTTCGGTCGCAGGTCAGACTACTAACCCGCTCAACAATCGCCAGCTCGGTGTGTCTGAGGATTATGCCGTTGGGCGAGGAACTGTAGGAGGCGATAATCTTGTTGTCACCAAAGTAGATAAAAACGGCCAAATGCAGTGGGTGTGGGAACTGCGGCGCACGGTGGGTGGCTATGGACGGTGGGATGATATAGCTGTTGCTTCTGATGGAACTGTTCACGTCATCGGCCGCTACAAAGGCCTAGGCCACGCATGGCATCACAAGGCGGGCGACCCGGTGCGGCCAAGTGTGAATGCCGATGGGACGTTAATAGACGGCGATTACATCATGGATTACCGACCTACGAAGGGCAATGGGCAGTGGATCACTATTAACCCTGACGGCACTACTCGCCATATTAAAATTCTGAAAGCTGGCACAGGATCAAATTTCGAGTCGGTTGATGTTGACAGCAATGGTGATGTTTTGATTGCTGGTAGGAATCATGGTCATACGTGGATGGATATGAATGACCACACAGGTCCAACTGAATTTTCTAAATTAACCACCCCGTACATCGGAAAATATAAAGCCAACGGTGATCTGATTTGGCACAAGCGGCTCAACCACTGCGGTGCTTTCGATCATTCAGGAGCTTGGGATGCCAAGTTCACTTCAGATGGTCGGGTCGTGGTCGTTGGCGCCTATTCAGGAATACCAACATGGGCTTGTACTGATGCCGGGAACGTAACGGGCAGGCCAGCTCCAGGTTCATATGAACTTGGGAGCAGTTTCTCTAACCATCTCACCCTCGGAATGCGCAGCTATATGGCGTTCCTCGATGACTCAAACGGAGATGTCGAATACGCAAGAGAGATCGGTTCTGATACTCAGCGAAGTTCTGCCCACAAAATAGTCGAACACCCAGTTACTGGTGATCTGTATATCTTAGGTCTTTGGGAAAATACGATAAATAACCCCGACGATTGTGGCGACGAGGACCGTTGGTTCTTCGCCCCCGCAATCCCCAACGCCGACTTCCCTCTCATAGGTGACCACTCACGATTCACGAGCAACGGCGGAGTGAAACCATGTTCAGCTCATGAAGGTGGCGGCGTCAACGACGATCACTACCTACTACAAACAGATTCGCTCGGTAACTTCAAGGCTCTTAAGCTGCTCGATGTTCACTTAGAGAAGGTTTACAACCCTGTCCTTGCTATCAACAGT
>JAPKCH010000015.1 GCA_026421185.1 Dehalococcoidia bacterium
ACCACCACCAACAGCAACCGAGACGATAGCGCTTTCACGCGCTGCCATGATCGCCCTTGATAGCTTTAATTTTCAGCTGACTCATGAATCGGGTCACACGACGCTCTCAGGTGCTCTACAGCTCACTAGGGCTGGTGGTCTAGTCGCAATAAACGGTCTTGATATTGAAGCTGAAGCCAACATTGGCCGGGCGTTCGTGAAGGTCAAGGCTGTGGTCATCGGTGAGCAAACTTGGATGACCAATCCACTGACTGGTGTGTGGTCGGAAATAGCGGCGGAAGACAGTCCGTTTTCGTTCCTTGACCCGGTGAAACTCGTTGCCGATATTTTAGGTGACACCCAGCAGGCAGCGTATTCATCGGATTCGAAATCGGCTTCAGCTGGTGATCTGATCGTAACCGGGACGATTCGAGCGCAATCGCTTGCGGCACTTGTTGGATCGGTGGATCTGGACGCTGTCCCAAGCGTAGTTCTTACACTCGACCTAAGAAATAAACGTCTGAAAAAAATTGTTATCTCAGGGCCTGTTCAACCAGAAGACGAGTCCGATACGATCAGGGTAATAACGCTTTCCGAGTTCGATGAGCCGGTTTCTCTGGAACCACCTATCTAGCCAATGTTTACTAGGCTTCGGCAACTCGTATCGCCCTACAATCTGCTGCTTCCGTTGTGCTTCGGCGTGTTTATTGCAGCCGACGATATGACAGTTGTCGTCACACTTCTTCCCGACATGTTGGCCGATCTCAGAGTTGGAGTCAGCGAGTTGGATAGGGCTTCCTGGTCTATCACGGGCTATCTCATTGGCTTCACAGCGGCTATGCCTTTGATGGGGCGAATATCTGATCGAACCGGATATCGCAAAGCGTTTCTTTTAGCGATGGCCGTGTTCACGCTCGGATCGGCGCTTGTGGCTGTTTCGCCTGACATTCCGAGATGGCTGTACGGCGGCGCTCCTGAATACAACTGGTTGATAGGCGCTAGGGTATTTCAGGCGATTGGTGGCGGAGCTGTAATTCCGATATCGATTGCAGCCGCAGGACAATTAGTCGATGATAAACATCGGGCGATTGCGTACGGGTTGATTGGTGCGAGTGCCGAAGCTGGGGGCGTGTTTGGGCCTTTATGGGGTGGCGGTATAACGACTTGGTTCTCGTGGGAGTGGGCATTCTGGTTTAACATTCCATTGACTCTGATCGCATCCATTTGGATCATGCGAAACCCACCGGCTAAACGCAACAACGTAAAGATAGATGTACCAGCAGCTACCGTGTTTGCTGCTGCATTGACGACACTGACGATCGGACTGGTTCGTATCGGCGAGCCTGACGTTTTGATGGCGGCTTCGTTAGGAGCTACCGCTGTTTTGGGTGTTGTACTAGTGATCTTGAATAACCGGGCGCAAGATCCTTTGTTCCCTAAAAAATTGTTCAAACTTCCGTCGTTCAATTTCTCCAACCTAACTCATTTTCTCGTGGGAGCAGTTTTGATTATTGCCATGGTGACGGTTCCGTTAATGGCAGCTTCTGTATACGAAAAATCTCCGCTTGAGGGTGGATTACAGCTACTGAGAATGACGTTCGCTATTGGTGTGGGTGCAATACTTGGCGGCTACATTACTCAACGGTTTGGCGCACGCTTGCCAGCGATGGTGGGTCTTGTGATTACGACGGCAGGGTTCCTGCTTCTATCGAGCTGGACAGTCGATATAGCAGAACCGGCACTGACGATTCATTTAGCTATCACAGGGATCGGTCTTGGCCTACTTGTGTCACCGATCGTTGAAACGGCGCTCTGGGGTGTTCAGAACGATCAGCGTGGAGCGGCTTCGGCTCTGCTGAGTGTGTCTCGGATGATTGGAATGACAGCAGGACTTGCGTCTATGACTGCGCTTGGCACAGTTCAGTTCCATGAATTGGTTACCGATGTACCGGCGTTCTCGCTTGATCCGGAGGTACAGCAGCAGATTATAGATAGTGCCACCTATGCCGGCGTTACCGTGTTCACACGCTTCTACTTGTACGGTGCTGTTCTATCGGCAATGGCTCTGATACCAGCGTGGTTTATGACTCGATCGAAGCCGGTTTTAGGTAACGAGAAGAACTAGTCGTCTGAGGCTTCTCGGCGTTTTTCTGCACTGCGTTCAGCTTCGAGCCGTTCAAGACCGTATGAGCTGTGGTCAACGTACGTCATAGCATCTGCAAGAGCTTTGTGCCCTGCTTTATCTCGAATTAGTTTGTGCATTTTCTGACATACGCGTCGGTAGTCCGGGTGACCTTGCTGAGAGGTTCGTAGCTCCAACATATGGAACGCTTCACGTACGTTGAACTGCATTGAGTAACGTAGCTTGAATCCGAACGGAACAACGTACTGAGCGACATCAGAGCCGTGCTCGTTAAGCACTGTTTCGTGGAACTCGCTCATGCGTCCCATTGCTTCGCCCCAACGCTGAGTCCAGCCGACCTCTTCGATGGCTGCTGGTGTGGAATATCCGTGCTTGACGCCGAGGCGTTGCCAGTCAACGGTCATCATCCGGTGTCGTTGCAAATCGCGGAAGCTGCCGAAATCTGAGAGCACATCGAAGCGGTAGAACGAGCGTTCCATTCCACGACCTGGCTTGTGCCGACGGTTTTGTCGATCGCCGGTGTAGGCTCGAATCACGTCTGCTTTTTCGGACTCACTCATTTCGTTGACGATTGCCTGGAGCTGAGCGTCGGAGAGATCGGTGTGGGCGTATAGAGCTGCGGCAGCGATCTTGTTTTCAGCATCGTGATCCCATTCGACGAGGCTTACTTCTTCGATACCGTGAGGTTCAACGTCGATGCACGAAGCGATGCGTTCCATTGCTTCGTGGTTGTCCTCAAAGTATCCCGACCAAACACCGCCACGGCCTGGAAGATCGACTCGTTTTAGGAACGATGGAATAACTTTGCGAAGTTCTTCGAGCATCATTCGGGCGTAGTCACGTGCTTCTTCGAGCGGGTGACTGTTCATGCGAATCAGCATGGATTCGAATGCCTGACCAGAGCCAAAGATTCCTACGTTGGAAGTTGTGGCTGCAGGAAGGAGTCCACGCGCTGAATCGCACGCTTTGGCCCGAATCGATGACGTATAGATAAATTTAGAGTCGCCATCTTGTTTCGGGAACTGGTTTTCAAAAAATGTTACACAGGTGTGAACTAGCTCGGAATACTCGTCGAACAGCCAATCCATGGTCTTGGTGTATTCGGCGGCGAGTGGGCCAGTTTCAATTTCAGGCGGTGCGGTGTAGCGAAAACTACCGCCAAGTTTCTGATCGTAGAAGATGTATCGGGTTGACTGTTCGAGATATGCGGTGAGGCGTCCCCATTCAAGTATTTTGGTGAGGATGTTTGATGATTGTTCACATGCGATGTGAGCGCCACCGAGCTGCGCTACGGAGTCGTCGCCGTATTGCGAGAAGACTCGGTCGTAGAGGCCTTCAGCACGATTCAGTGAGACTAGCTGTTGGCTGTCTGAATCTTCAGAGAGTTCTTCGATCGGTATTTCTGGTTGATTGTAAAACTCATCGAGGAATAATCGTCGAAGAGATTTTGGGGAGCGGCTGTAGCGTGCGAATAGTGCACCTTTGACGACCTCGGGGAGGTTGGTGAGGGCGAATACGGGGCCATCGATATTCGTAAAGAAACGGCTAAGTACCGCTCGTTCTTCCGTGCTGAATGTTTCCCGTACGTACATCGTCTCTGAGCCTATCGACTGCCCTGCGGGTTTCGTGCAGGGAGTTTGATCTTCGTTGTTCCGTGGCTCTCGGTATTGAAAACCACGGAACCTTTACAATAACTATCTAAATGCCTAGAGCATCAAGCGGGCTGGGTTTTCGAGGTTTTTCTGAAATTCACCCATAATAATCGCAGCCTCGGCGCCATCGCCAACTCGGTGATCGGCAGAGATCGTGGCTTTCATTACTTTACCTACAACGATCTGTCCATCCTTGACGACTGGCACTTCTTTGACTGCTCCGACAGCGATAATTCCGGCGTTTGAAGGAACGATGATCGCAGCAAAGGTGTCGGTTCCGAACATTCCAAGGTTAGATGTGCCGAACGTGCCCTGAGTCATTTCTGATTGAGTGAGCGAACCGCCTTCACCACGAGCACGCTTGCCCATGTCTCGAACTGCTCGTGAGATCTCGATTAGTGACATGTTCTGTATACCAATGACAGCCGGAACTATGAGACCTTCTTCGAGTGCGATGGCGACTCCGAGGTTGATGTCGGAGTGACCGATGAGCTTGTCGCCATCGAACGATGAGTTCCACTTCGGGTACTTCAGTAGAGCAGCTGTTACAGCCTTGAGCACCATGTCGTTTACAGATACGCGGTCACCATCGTCAACGATTGCCTCGTTGAGCTGCGCCCGGAATGTCATGGCAGGTCCCATGTTTACTTCGTGGGTCACGTAGTAGTGAGGAGCCTCTGTCTTCGATTTGACGGTGACTCGAGCAATTGCCTGACGCATTGAGGACAGTGGAGTGTCGGAGCCGTCCGTAACGACTGCTGTACGTCCGCCTGAAGCTGCGAATACTGGAGAAGGAGTGAAATTATCAACGTCGGACTTCGTAATTCGTCCGCCAGGTCCAGTTCCGGGAACTGCTGAAATATCGATGCCCTTTTCTTCTGCGATCTTACGAGCGATTGGTGAAGCTTTTACACGCCCGCCCGAAGCTGGAGTTTCAACTGGTGCAGGGGCAGGGTCGGCCTGTTGTACAGGTGCAGGTGTCGGTGCTGCAGGAGCGACAGCGGCTTCAGCCTTGGGCGCTTCGCTGGCAGTTGCTGCGGCTTCTGGAATTTCATCGGCGGCGTCACCGATGAATGCGATGATGGTTCCGACTTCAACCATTGTTCCTTCTGGAACAACGATCTTACGAAGTAGACCTTCTGCGTATGCTTCCATTTCGACGACGGTTTTGTCGGTCTCAATCTCGGCGATTTTATCCCCACGGCTAACCCCATCACCCTCTGCCTTTAGCCATTTGGCGATGGTGCCTTCGGTCATGTCGGCGCCCATCGAGGGCATAGTCACTTCACTGATCAAATCGGCACTCCTGCGGGAACGATTAGTTCGCAAAAATCGTGGGTTCGGCTCACTCTATCGACGTGTCTTTTTATACTCGTCGATAGAGGTTACACAAGAATCCGGTAAAGGTGAGCAGGTTTACGTATGAATAGCGGGATTCTATGGGGCAGATCGCACTAAGATTTTTTGCGATTGCTTACTCGAGATTTCTGACGTCTACCCTTTGCAATCACTCTCATCAATCGCTCGTGTTCGGTTTTGACCGTTGGATCGTGCTTCGATTCATCGTGCTTAAGCTCACGTCCCATTTGTCGGTAAGAATCCAGCCGTGCTCGAGAAAGTTCGCCTAAAGCGATGGCTTCGACGATAACGCAGCCGGGCTCACCAGAATGCTGACAGTCGTTGAAACGGCATTTGCCCATGTACTGCTCAACTTCAGAAAATGTTTTCGCCAAAGCATCTTCACTTCCGGAAACCAGAGCGATAGAACGAATACCTGGAGTGTCTATGAGTACGCCGCCGTTTGGGAGCGGCAGAAGCTGACGGGTGACGGTTGTATGCCGACCTCGGGCATCGGATTCACGAATTTCTCCGGTATCCATCGCTTCGTGACCTATCAGGTGGTTTACCAATGTAGATTTGCCGACTCCTGAAGCTCCGATCAGCACTACTGTCGTCCCAGATTCGGTGTAGATGCGGAGTGGGTCCGTACCATCGCCGGTGATTCCGCTAACCGCGAAAACATCTACGCCGGGAGCGGCAAGTTGGGCCTGTTCGATAACGGTTTCGGGATCGAGTTCGTCAAGGAGATCGGTTTTGGATAGGACGACCACCGGCACGGCTCCGCTGGCCCAAACCAGTGCGATTTCACGTTCGAGTCGATTGTTATTGAAATAGGTTGCAGCTTGTACAACGAATACGGTTGTGATGTTCGCGGCGAGTACTTGTTCATCGCCTTCTTCTTTTCCGCGCTGGACACGTTTTCTAGCGAGAAGGGATGTTCGCGGTAGTACAAGTTCGATTTCGTCGGGGTCTAGGTCTTCGCCCGGTCGGATCAGGACCCAATCGCCAACTGTTGGCTGGGCTGGTTCGACTTCGATTTCTTCATTTTCGTGTGCGATACGAGCGTATGTGCTTACCGCTCGATAGTCGGTTGAGTTTGCGTGAACGAAAGTCGAAATTCCGTCGACACGAGCCACTCTGCCGGGCAGGAGCTCTGGATCTTTAGTCGTGATCGCAGTGAATCGTTCTCTTACAGCGTCGGTTAGTCCGTACTGAACAAGATTCGAGAGGTTGCCACTAGGCTGAGAATTAGGTTTGATAGATTGCGGTTCTTGTTCGTGGTCTGGTGAAATGTTGTTCAACGTAGCTGTTCCTTAAAGTCACACGGAGCGATCGGGGAACCTGTCGCACGTCGTCGCATATATACCTAGACGAGAGAGACGACTGATTGATCTGAGTTGGCTTTAGAGATAGGCGCGTTTGGGTAGAAATTGAGTTCAAGTACATTCATTGAAACGTTCCTCCCTAGGCTCAGTCGCCAAACTGCGGAAACTGACCTAGTAGTTGTAAAGTTGACTCTAATTGAACAGATCTTACAGCGTTACCGTGAATTGTTCAGATCGACTCTCAAGAATTGGTGATTGCACGGCCTTGGAATAAAGCTGAAGAGCTTTAGAGTCCGTAGCCGTCAGCGACTGCGGTGAGTACGTTGTCAGCGTCGACGAGAACTTCTCGTTCGAGTCCTCGGTTGTAAGGCCACGGTACGTCGATTGAACCGACGCGCATTACGGGGCCATCGAGCCATTCAGATGCTCGTTCTTGAAGATCGGCTGCGATCTCGGCCATCACGCCACCTCTTCGGCGAGCGTTATCGACAACTACGACTCGGTTCGTTTTCTGAACCGAGGCGACGATAGCGTCCATGTCGACTGGACTCAGTGAACGAAGATCGAGGACTTCGGCGGATACGCCGCGTGAGGCAAGTTTATCGGCAGCGTCGTTTACGGGTCGCATGCCGTAGCCGTAGGAAACTAGAGTGATATCTGAGCCTTCACGAGTGACATCGGCTTTACCGATTTCGATCTCGTAGTACTCGTCGGGAACTTCGCCCTTGGCTCCGTAGAGCAGTGCGGGTTCCGCTACCAAAACAGGGTTATTGTCCTTGATTGCCGAACGCATAAGACCTAGCGCGTCGTATGGGTTCGAGGGGCACACGACTTTCATACCGGGTACTTCAGCAAGCCATGTTTCGAAGCTTTGCGAATGGGTTGCACCCAACTGCACGCCGGCGCCTGTAGGTGCTCGAATGACCATTGGAACACTGATTTGACCACCCGACATGTATCGGAGGTTTGCAGCCATGTTTACGATCTGGTCGAACGCTACAAGTGTGAAAGATATCGACATGAATTCAACAATTGGTCGAAGTCCAGCAGCTGCAGCTCCGATGCCAGCACCTAAGAATGCCTGCTCGGAAATCGGTGTATCTTTGATTCGTTCTGGGCCGAATTTCTTTAGGAAGCCGTCGGTTACAGCATAAGCACCACCGTATTCACCGATGTCTTCGCCCATCATGAATACGCGAGGGTCGCTTTCGAGTGCTTCCTCGAGTCCTCGTTTTAGTGCTTCTCTAAGAAGAATTTCTGGCATAAGTGTTAGGCGAGTACGTCGTTATAGATTTCAGGTAGATCGGGATCAGGGCTCTGTTCGGCGAATTCGACCGCTTTGGCAACCGCTTCATTGACTTCAGTTTTGATTTCGTCGATTTGATCAGATGTCACGAGTCCGCGCTTGATCAGTTGAGCCGGGAACGTAGCAACAGGATCGCGTTCTTCCCACTCTTTCACTTCGTCTTGCCCGCGATACTTCTGGCCATCGGCGAGTGAATGCCCGGAGAATCGGAAGGTTTTGGCTTCAATGAATTGAGGTCCTTCACCGTCTCTGATTCGTTCGACAGCAATTTCGGTTGCTTCTTTGACCGCTAGAACGTCCATGCCATCTACTTCGGCAGCAGGGATTCCGTAAGTCGCCATTCCGGGGTAGAAGTCGATTCCACCAGCTCGGACTCGTTCGATTGACGAGCCCATTCCGTACATATTGTTTTCGAGGAAGAACAGTACTGGCAGCTTCCAAACAGCTGCCAAGTTCATAGTCTCGTGGTAGATGCCCTGGTTCGTTGAACCATCACCGAAGAAGCAGATAGTGAGGGCGTCGGTCTTGTTGTATTGCTGAGCAAGAGCGAGTCCTGCTGCGAGTGGTAGCTGTCCGGCAACGATTGCGTGACCACCCATGAAGCCTTTTGCGGCGTCGAATAGGTGCATTGACCCGCCCTTGCCTTTGGAGGTTCCGGTTGCACGTCCAAAAAGCTCAGCCATCGAACGGTTTACGTCGAGTCCGCGGGCAAGTGCGTGACCGTGGTCGCGGTAGTGACTGACGACGTAGTCATCTTCTCGAAGAGTTGAAATAGCTCCGACACCGGTGGCTTCTTGCCCGATGTAAAGGTGAAGGAATCCGCGAATTAGTCCCTTTGAATAATTTTCTCCACAGGCTATTTCGAACTGGCGGATGAGGAACATCTGCCGGAATAGCTCTAGGTGGTCGACCTTCGAAGTTACGACACTTTCATCCAAACCAGCAGTACCGCTCTTTTTGCCGTTCTTTGACGACTTAGCGGTTTTTGAGTTGGATTTTGTGGAACTGGCCATAAATTATCTGAAACGGGCAAACAAGCTAACGACGACAATTAAACTACACAATTGTTAGATCAGCGTACGCGGGTAAACGATCATTCTAACGGAATAATTAAGATTTTCTAATGTGATGCCAGTTTGTCGCCGCTAAATTAGCTGCTTGTAGAACATTGACGAGGAGCATGGCGATTGTCATCGGACCAACGCCACCGGGAACCGGTGTTATCGCCGACGCTAATTCAGATGCACCTTCAAATTCAACATCTCCGGTTAGGCGGTAGCCACGTTTGCGGGTGGAGTCTTCGACTCGGGATACTCCGACATCGATAACTACTGCGCCAGGCTTCACCATTTCGGGCGTTATCGCACCGGGGAAACCTGCTGCAGCGATCAATACGTCGGCACGTAGAGTTTCGGCAGCGATGTCTTTGGTTCCGGTGTGGCAAACAGTAACTGTTGCATTGGCACCGACGCCTTTTTGTAGAAGAAGAGCTGTTAGCGGCATGCCAACCAATTTACTCCGGCCGAGGATGACGACCTTTGCGCCTTTCATCTCGACGTTTTCTTCAACGAGCATTCGCTGTACGCCGAGTGGAGTAGCAGGGGCGAATCGAGTTTGCCCGAGCATTAGGAGTCCGGCGTTTTCGGGATGCAGGCCATCGACGTCTTTTAAGGGGTCGATGGCGTGGATCACTTCGTCTTCGTTGAGGTGCTTCGGTAGTGGAAGCTGAACGAGAATTCCGTTTACTTTAGGATCGGCGCTTAGGCCTTCGATAATTTCGATCAACTCTGCTTGAGATGTTGAAGCGTCACGTCGGATGGTTTCGGTTACGATGCCGACCTTCTCGCACGCTCGTTCTTTTCCTTTTACATAGGAGTGCGATGCGGGGTCGTCGCCGATCAGAACGACGGTGAGTCCGGGAACGGTGCCGTACTTGGATTTGAATTCGGCAACACCGGCTGCGACTTCATCATGGACCTTTGAGGCAACGGCTTTACCGTCGATAATTCGTGCTGACACTTTTGCTTGGCCTCTAGGTGGTTTGGGATAGATGAGGTTCCGAAATTAGTAATAACGTCGATAAATCGTAACCGAGAATTGCGTTAACAAGTATTATTTCGAACATCATTTGAACTCCTATCGACGAATTACACCGGGGGACACCGAGCGCATGATCTACACAGGAATCGATTTAATCGAGATCCCAAGAATTGCTGGAGTGCTAGAGCGCTACCCAGAACGCTTCCTTGCGAAGGTGTTTACTGAGGGCGAGCAGCGTTACGCAAGTGGTCGCGCTCATCAGCTTGCGAGTCGGTTCGCTGCCAAAGAAGCGGTGATGAAACTGCTGGGAACTGGCGTACGTGGTGTGCCGTGGAAATCGATCGAGGTAACTCGAAAACGTGGTGGTCCTCCTGAGATCGTGTTACACGGATCGGCGAAATTACGTGCAGAGAAGATGGGTATTACTCGAATTGCGTTGAGCCTTTCGCATTCACGTGAGCTAGCTACGGCTTCGGCAGTTGGCGAAGCTAGAGATGACGCTTGGAAGCCATGAAACTTGTAACAGCCGAACAAATGAGGACTATTGAGCAATCGTCAGTTGCTGCTGGTGTGTCGCTTGACGAATTGATGGAAAATGCAGGGCTGGCTGTGGCTGAAGCTGTACGAGATGAGTTTGGTGAGCACAGTGAATTGTTCGGCAAACGGATTGTGATTTTGATTGGCCCGGGTAATAACGGTGCAGATGGTTTCGTTGCTGGGCGGCATCTTTCAACGTGGGGCGCAAAAGTGACAGCGGTTTTGTGCGCTGGGCGGAAGTCGCCAGATACCAAGCGTGATTTCGCTGAAGATTTGGGTGTTGTGGTTGTAGATGGATTAGGTGATTCGGGTGGTGAGTCGCTGCGACAGTTGCTCGACAATGGTGATCTTATTGTGGATGCGATCTTGGGCACGGGCGCTTCACGTCCTATAGCCGAACCGCTTAAATCGATGCTGTTCGGGGCAGTCGAATCCGCTCTGCCTGTCGTCGCTCTCGATTTACCTACGGGATTGAACTCCGACACTGGTGAATTTGATGTAGCTGGACTGCCTGCCGACATAACTTTGATGCTTGGATATCCCAAGTTGGGTCACGCTATTTCAGGCGATCCAACGGTTACAGGGGAAGTTGCAGTGTTGGATATCGGGATACCGGATGGGCTCGACTCTCCAGTGAAGACCAGGCTACTGACTTCGGATGTTGCAGCTTCGCTTTTACCTGAACGCCCTGTTGATAGTCACAAAGGGACGTTTGGCTCGGTTTTGATCGTTGGTGGTTCACAGGAGTATCTCGGTGCAGTGACGATGGCGACGGATGCGGCGACTCGTTCGGGTGTTGGGCTAACTTTTGTTGCGACGCCTGAACCTGCGTATCGGCAGGTTGGGGGCGTTATTCCTGAGGCGATGTATCGTTCGTTACCTGTTGGTGATGATGGTGCTTTGAAAGCGTCGGATGCTGCAGGAATAGTTCTTGATTTGGCGGAACGTTCGACATCAGTGGTACTGGGTCCTGGTTTGGGAACGAACTCTTCGACTTTTGAATTTCTTTCCAGCGTGCTTGCACAAATCGACTTGGCAAAGCCGTTGGTGCTCGATGCGGATGCACTGAACATCGTTTCCAGAACTTATAAATGGTGGGAACGATTTGAGAATCAGGCGGTACTGACGCCTCATCCTGGCGAGATGAGCAGATTGCTTGGTATTTCAACTCATGAAGTGCAGGCGAACCGGGTTCGAACGGCTCTCGAAGCCGCGAAGAAATTTGACAAGGTAGTAGTACTCAAAGGGGCGGCGACTGTTGTTGCTGCACCAGATGGTCGGCTCAACGTTTCACCGTGGGTGAATTCGGGTCTCGCCAAGGGCGGGAGTGGTGACGTGCTGGCGGGTTTACTTGGTGGACTACTGGCCCAGCAGCCTAATGATCTGTTCGATATGGCTTCGCTCGCTGTGTTTATTCATGGATACGCAGCTAATGTCGCACGAGATGAGTTTGGTGAAACGGGGATGCGGGCGACCGATGTGATCGAGCGTCTTGGTTCGTTTACCAAAGACGTATTCGAGGTTGATAGATTCTCGGAATAGTAGAAATTGCAGCCTCTAAACACCCGTTGGCGTGTAATTGTGCGTGTTTTCTGATGCAACGCTCTTATACTGGGAAAAGTGACTTCTTTACTCGCTGTCGATATCGGCAACACGAACATCACGATCGGCGCCTTTACCGATCAAGAGTTGACCGCCACTTGGCGATTGGCTACCCGCGAGACTCGCACCATCGACGAACATGCGTGGGCGCTTCAGGGTGTGCTTCGTTCAAAGGGTGTTGAGCCCAGTTCATTTGATGCGGTAGTTATCTGTTCAGTGGTTCCACCACTCACCGAAGATTATGTCGAAGCACTATCTTTACTTGCAGAGGTGAAACCTCTTGTTATCGGACCAGGTGTACGAACAGGAATTCGTATCCATTACGATCGAACACAAGACGTAGGTGCCGACCGCATTGTCGACGCTGTTGCTGCTCACCAACTTTACGGTGGGCCGATTGTTGTAGTCGACATTGGGACTGCGACCGTGTTCGATGCCATTACTGCTGAAGGCGACTACATCGGTGGAGCTATATCACCGGGTATGGAAATAGCAGCAGATGCAATGTTCCGCAACACATCGCAATTACGGCGTGTTGAACTGGTGGCTCCAGATCGAGTGATCGGGCGAAGCACGGTTGCTTCGATGCAATCGGGGTTCGTATTCGGATTCGCTGAGTTGATCGAAGGGATGTTGACTAGATTCAAGATGGAGCTACACCCAGACGCTCCCGACGACGTTACAGTTGTGGCAACTGGCGGCCTCGCAAACTTGATGGCCGAGCACACAGAATCTTTTGATCACGTGAACCCTGAATTGACTCTTGTGGGTCTTCGGATGGTTCAGGAAATGAACAACGCCTAGAACTGGCAAAGGTGCCTGACATGTCGCCTGAGATTAGCCCGATTCAACCTATTTCACGTCCACCTCTAGAAGGCAAGACTATTGTTCTTGGCGTTACCGGATCGATCGCTGCGTACAAGGCTGCAGATGTAGCCAGCAAACTGATTCAGGCTGGCGCAATTGTTGAGGTAATAATGACGACCTCAGCGATGGAGTTTGTGGGGAGATCTACGTTTGAAGCGCTTACACATCGTCCTGTGACATCGGGACTTTGGGATGCTCATTCTGAGCTCAGTATCGACCACGTTGCGCTTGCATTGCGCGCTGATTGTTTACTGGTCGCTCCAGCAACTGCCAATATTCTTGCGAAGCTTGCGCTCGGCATTGCCGATGATCCGTTGACTGCGACTTATTTGGCTACTGATGCCCCTGTGATTGTTGCTCCTGCGATGGACGCAGACATGTTAGACAGCCCTTCGACAGTGCGAAATATTACGACCCTGAAGAACGATGGCGTGACGATTGCAGGCCCTGCCGAGGGCAGGCTGGCATCGGGTTTGATCGGAAAAGGTCGACTTGTTAAAACAGATATGTTGACCGGGCTTGTTCGGCAAGTCATTGGTAGGAATGGTGATTACGCGGGTCGTCACGTGATTGTGTCGGCGGGCGGAACGAAGCAGCCGATTGATCCGGTTCGATACATATCGAATCGATCGACAGGGAAGATGGGCTATGCCATCGCTGAAGCAGCCCGTGACCGTGGTGCGAAGGTAACTCTTGTTACAGCTGCCAATATGCCAGTGCCAGCGGGCGTTAAGGTGGTGAATGCTTCAACTGTCGACGACATGCGTGATGCGATTTTGCCGATTTCATCAGACGCTGATTTGCTCGTAATGGCTGCAGCTATTTCAGATTTCACCCCGGCTCAAGTTTCTGATCGTAAGATCAAGAAACAAGGTTCGGGTGGAATTTCTATGGAGCTTGCGAAAGTCGAAGATTTCATGCCGCTTGCCCACGGGCGCAAGCTCGTGAAGGTAGCGTTTGCTGCTGAAACGAATGATCTAGAAGCGAACGCACGGGCGAAGGCTTCGCCTAAAGGTGCGGCGTTCGTCGTTGCCAATAATATAAGCGACCCGGGAAGCGGATTTGGCACCGACACGAACAAAGTTACGTTCGTCGATTCCAGAGGAAAAGCTGAACCTCAGCCGCTGATGGCAAAGCTCGATGTGGGTCATGCAATTCTCGATCGTGCTCTGCCTTTGTTGGCAAAACGCCAGTCGTAATCATCTTTTTCCCGCTCGAATGGCCCGTTCTGCTCTATTCATTGATCGGTCTACGTGCCCACACCGTGTCGTTTGCCCTTAGAATATTCGCAAGTTTCGTGTTGTTATTTTGCTGCAAGCAATTGCTGCCCCAGATAGAAGTTGAGGTGCCCATATGAGGCTTTACTGGAAAGAGAAGAAAACAGGTATCGACCTGATCGTCGAGAACGACGAGGGCGATACATTTTCGGTTGGTGGCGTTCGTAACACAAAACGTGGAATCGAGGCATTAGCAAAAACCACTGGATACGACCCAGGCCGTGCAGTCAAAGGTCTTGAATCTATGGAAGAAGGTCGAACGTTCGTTGAGCAGTTCGAGTCGTGGCGTGAGTTCTTCCCGGGTGATGTGCTTTCGATCGAACCCGATATCATTCCTCTCGAACAATAACTAGAAAGCGGATAGTTCAATATGAAAACCGTCGATCAGTCGATTATCGCAACTTTAGCCGAGTACGATTCAGCCACAGTCCAAAACGCAGGAATTCTCGTTCGGGGCTACATTCCTGCGGACTATGACTACACGGATGCTCGTGTGCATGAATACGTTTCGCCGGGCGCTAAGCCAGCTGTTGGTTACGCTCTTACATCGACGTGGACACCACTTTCTGGTGAACAGAGTGATGGTTACGTTAGTAGGGACTATTTCGATTCGATAGCGAATGCTAACGTTCCGGTTATCGTTGTTCAGCAGGATATTGATAATCCGTCGGGACGTGGTGCGATCATCGGTGATGGAATGGCGTTTCAGATGGCGGCACTAGGTGCTGTAGGCGCGCTGGTTGAAGGAAATGCTCGGGATATTCCGGGTATTCAGCAGGCCGGGCTACCGCTTTGGGCTACCGGACGAGTTCCGGGACATGGTCCGTTCAACATGATCGAGCACGAAGTGTCGGTGACAGTTGCGAGCTTGAACATTAACCCCGGCGACATATTGGTTTGTGACGCTGATGGCGCTACGCGCGTAGCGGTAGATGAAGCCGCTGATGTGGCAAAGATGTGTGCTGAAGTACGTGCCAAAGAGGGCGTATTGCACAAATTCTTCTCTGTTCCAGATTTCACCCCGGCTATGTGGGAAGAATGGCAATCGAAGGGCTAGTCCTCTCGATATATAAAGAAAAAGACCGGAGCAAATGATTGCTCCGGTCTTTTTCTTTAAGTTCTATTTCGGGTTTGTAGCCCTCAGACGATTACTTCTTTTCAGGAGCTTCGGCAGGTTCGATCTGAGCGGCGTATCGCCAGTCGGCAGTCGGAATTCCGGGAGTGAAGCTGATTGATTCGGCTCCACCAGCAGCTGCGACGTCGTCGAGTACTAATCGTAGATTTGACTTACCAGATTCATCTGCTTCAAGCACGAGACTCAGCAGCTCACGGTTCAGACTCACGCCGCTTTCGCTCTTAGCTTTTCGGATCGCCGAGATGGCGTCGCAAGCGGCTGGGAACGATCCGGGCTCTTCAGGTGCCGGAATCGAATCGAATTCTTCGATAGTAGGCCAAGGGGCTTTGTGAATTGAAGGGTGCCCAGTTTCTTCGGCGAATACCCAGCTCCACACTTCGTCGGCAATGGTAGGAACGACCGGAGCGAACAAACGAAGCACGACGTTTAAGCCGAGTCGCAATGTTGCGACAGCCGAAGCCCTACCCGTAGGGTCGTCCTCTGAACGAGATCGTCGTTTGAGTAACTCGATGTAGTTATCGGTGAACGCACCCCAGAAGAACTTTTCCGTTTCACTGAGTGCGACCGAGAATTCGAACTTCTCGAACGCCTGACCTGTCGTGCTGACAACTTCCTTCAACTCAGCAATGAATGCTCGGTCGAGTTCGTTGGTGATAGGACCTTCGTCGGCGGTTTGAGAGAGCACGAATTTACCGGCGTTGTATAGCTTCGTGACCAGCTTGCCACCGATCTTGAAGATTGACTCGTCGTGAGCGGCATCGGCGCCGAGCTTGAAAGAGGCCGACCAGTATCGAACGGCGTCGGCACCGAATCTTTCGAGAGTATCGACTGGCGTTACGACGTTGCCTTTAGATTTCGACATCTTCTTACGGTCAGGATCAAGTACCCAGCCGGAGAGGTTGATGTTGTGCCACGGAACAGATTCTTGGTGCAACATCGCCTTTGCGATTGTGTAGAACGCCCAAGTTCGGATGATGTCGTGTCCCTGTGGGCGCATGTCCATTGGGAAAAGTGTGTTCATCTGGTCGTCTTCGTCGCCCCAGCGTGCAACGGTTTGCGGGCTGAGTGATGAAGTGAACCATGTGTCGAAAATATCGGGTTCACCAGCGAATCCGCCAGCTACGCCACGTTGGCTTTCGTCGTAGCCGGGAGCTGCGATTGATTCGGGGTCTACTGGCAGCATGTCGGGAGTTGCGATTATTGCCTGATTGTACTGAGGTTCGCCTTGGTCATCGAGCGGATACCAAACTGGAATGGGTACTCCGAAGTAGCGTTGGCGCGAAATACACCAGTCGACGTTTAGATTCTCGGTCCAGTTTTCAAAACGCTTTCGCATGAATTCTGGGTGCCACGTGATTTTGCGTCCCATCTCGATCATCTTGTCGGTCTTATCGAGCATTCGTACGAACCACTGGCGAGTGGTTAGATATTCAAGTGGACTGTCACCCTTTTCGTAGTAGCGAACTGGGTGCTGAATTTGCTTAGGTTCTTCCTGAAGAGGAGCTCCGTTGCCGGTCGCCGAGTTTTCAGGATCACGCATTAGTTCAACAACGATTGTTTTTGCGGATGGCGTGCGCTTGCCAACTATCTGCTGATAGTTCTCGTTGGCTTTCTCAGGATTTGTGCTTGTCCAGCCGTCGCCGCTTGGACCGCTGAATTCATGGTCGAGTATTCGACCGTTGCGGCCGAGTATTTGTCGAAGCTCAAGACCTTCTTCTCGCCACCATGCAACGTCGGTTTGATCACCGAACGTACATACCATCAGAATTCCGGTTCCCTTTTCAGGATCGGCTTCAGTACTTGGGAAGATTGGGACTTTGGCGAAGAAGCCAGGAGTGATCGCATGCTTACCGAAGAGTCCCTTGAATCGAGGGTCGTCGGGGTGTGCTGTTATACCGACACAGGCAGCGAGTAGCTCTGGTCGAGTAGTCGAGATCACAAAGCTCTTGGTTGGGGCGTCTTCTTCGAGCACTCCGAATTCAATATCGTGGTACGCACCACTCTTTTCTCGATCTTCTACTTCAGCTTGAGCAACAGCTGTTTGGAAATCGACGTCCCACATGGTTGGGGATTCGAGCTGGTAGACGTGTTTCTTCTCGTACAGATCTAGGAAGCTGCGTTGTGCGATGCGGCGACTTTTGTCGTCGATGGTTGCGTATTCATCTGCCCAGTCGATCGAGTAGCCCATACGGTCGAACGTTTCTTTGAAGACTATTTCGTCCATCTCGGTTACGACGCGACATAGCTCAATGAAATTCTGACGGTTGATTACTAGTTGTTGTTTTTTCTTGAGTCCTTTTTCAGCTCGTGAAGCTTCAACGTCGAGGTTTTCGATGTAAGGAACACCGCGTTCGGCTCGAACCATGAAGTAGTTCTGTACACGGCGTTCAGTTGGGAGTCCGTTGTCGTCCCAGCCCATTGGGTAGGCAACGTTCCAGCCTGCCATGCGTTTGTAGCGCGCTATAAGGTCTTGGTGTGTGTAGGAGAAGATGTGGCCGATGTGAAGCGATCCACTAACAGTTGGTGGTGGTGAGTCGATTACGAACGACTTATCACGTGGTGCGGTGGGGTCGCGTTTTTCTACACCCAGTTCGCTCCAGCGTTTGCGCCAATGCAGTTCCCGTTCATTAATATCAAAGCGCTTTGGAAGATCGCCAAACTCTATCGACTTCAATTTCTTTTCCTAATTGGTCTTATCGACCAGTACGTGCCATTCAAAAACGGGCAATAAAAAACCCATCCACTTCAGAAGTTCTAAACAAAACTTCATCAAAGGACGGGTTGACCGCGGTACCACCTTCTTTGCTCACTGCCTTGTTCTTGGCATGTGAACCACTTGATTAGCTGTAACGGAGCTACCGGGTGAACTTATCGGTTAGTGTTCCAAATGAAACACGAACTTTCAGTACGCCAGCTCGGAGACGACTTCACGTATTCGAGGGTTCCGGTTCACACCAACCACCGGATCTCTTAGACCCTGCAAACTCGCTACTACTTCTCGTCGAAGCTGATTCGATATCACTTTTAGGCTAGTCGCAACTGGCTTCGATTGCAATGCCAAGATTCACTGACTGACTATGCCTTTCGAGGACGCCTTTTTCGTCTTCCCATTTGGATCTGCAGCTCGTCGGCCTGTAAGAGTTTTTTACGGCGAACGTTGTTTTGTCGCATACGTTCGAGTTTTGCGAGACCTTTACGAGTGTCGCTGGCGATCCTTGCGGGGTCGGATTGGTCCATTCGCAGCTTGAATTGCCAGTAGGTGAAGGCGTCTTCAGAGCTGATGCTATGCTCGTCGCGATGTCGCCAGCCTTCACGGAGCTGTTTCATGTCGGTTTCTAGCTTGAAGACTTCCCACAACTGTTCACGGGTGTTGCCGTAGAGCGTTTCGTAGGCGAGTTCCAATGATTGATCACTTAATGGTCGACCCGCGCCGACACGTCGATGAGTAATCTCTTCTTCCACTGCGACTATCAGTGCTTGCTCGACTGTTATTCCGTAGAAATATGAGAGGTGTGATCGGAACTTATCGACTCCAACGAGTCGCATAAATTCGGGTTCTTCAAATCCGGCAAATAGGACGGGATCGGAGAGCCATTCCCACCATATTTCGCTTTCGATTACGGTGCCACATTCGGTCAGCAATCTTTCTGCAAGTAGCCGCCAATCGAATGCCTCGCCACCGATTAGATAGTCGAGCTGTTCACCAGCTACGTTCTCGTTTGCAAGCGGCCATTTCGCTATTGTTTCAAGAACTGAATGTTTCCACTGTTCTTCAGTAGATCCAGAGCGTTCGAGGTCGGCTTTCAGGCGTGATAGCACCTGATTCGCCTCTTTTGCTGAAGAGCCGTTTGTTGGGCTTGATTCTTGACTACTGACCACGGGATTCGTTGAATGCGTAACGTTCTGATTTAGGGAGCTTTAGGAATGTCATTAGCTCGACATAGTTGAGTGTGTTGATGACTCGATTGGATTCGACCCAACCGCGTATTGCAGTGCTTACGCCGAATCGCATGTTGTTGAATTGCGACGTTCGATGCGAGTCGGTGTTGATAGAGAATATTACACCCAGATCGACGGCTTTCCGTACGTGATCAGCCCTCAAATCTAGTCGGTCTGGAGATGCATTTATCTCCATGACAGTGCCCGTACGAACCGCAGCTTGGAGAACAGCGTCTATATCGATTTCTACTGGGGATCGTTTACCCAGCAGGCGCGCTGTGAGGTGGCAGATTACGTCGACATGGGGGCTTTCCATCGCATCGATTACCCGCTGAGTCATCGTTGCGGTATCTTGGTCCATTCCGGAGTGGATTGAGGCGATTACGATGTCGAGTTCCTCGAGAAGATCGTTGCTGTAGTCGAGCGAGCCGTCGGGTTTGATGTCCATTTCAGTACCGGTGAGTAGGTTCATTCCGGCTGCTACAGCGGCGTCTCGAACGGCGGTGTTGTGGGCGCGGAGCATGTCAGGGTTGAGGCCGTTGGCGACTGTTGCACTGGGCGAGTGATCAGTGATCGCTATGTATTCGAGTCCCCGTTTTTTGGCGGCTTCGACCATGCCTTCCATTGGGTATCGACCATCGGACCAGTTGGTATGGGAATGGAGGTCGCCAAGGATATCTTCGAAGGTGATTATTTTGGCGAAATCTTGGCGGTCGGCCAGTTCGATTTCACCGGAGTTTTCTCGCATCTCTGGAGGAATGAAATTAATGCCGAGACGGAAGTAAATTTCTTGCTCAGTGGAGGCTGAATCAGGTGAGTCGTTTTTGGCGTCGAGTAGTCCGGTGGGAGTTAGCTTTAGTCCGTGGTCGGTGGCTAGCTGTTCGAGTTGGATTCCGTGTGCGATAGAACCGGTGGCGTAGACCAATGCGCCGGCGAATGCTTGAGGCGAAACGATTCGTATAGAGAATTTGAAGCCGGTTATGTCTGTATATTCTGCCGTTTTGTCGTGGTGAGAGATTACGTTTTGGACGTTGGATAGGGTTATGAAGGCATCGATTATTTTTGCGGCGTCACTGTCGTCAGATGCGGTGCACAGAATGTTGATATTGCCGATGAGTTCGGCGGCTCGGCGGACGCTGCCGGTGACTTCGATTTGGGTAATATTCAGGCATCTCGCTTGCAGTTCATCGATGACATCTTGAGCTGCTTGTGACGCCGGTCCGATTCCTATTCGCTTTCCTTGTTCGATACGAACTTTCGTGTGGCGAAGGATTTGGGCTGCGCCCTTTTTACTTATACGAGGAAGCGATTGGAATTCGCCTGATTCGATCGAGGCAGCAAGTTGTTCGTAATTACTGATTCCAAGTTGAGATGCCGCGGTTACCGCGATTTTTGGTCCTATACCGGGGATTTGAACCAGTTCTAAAACGCCGTTTGGAAGTTCTTCCAGAAGCCGTTCTAGTAAGCCTAGCTTGCCTGTTCGGACAAGTTCTTGGGTTTTATCGACGATTGCTTCACCAAAACCGGGAATTGCACCTAATTTATCGGTGTCGTGAACGATATCGGTAATAGGGTACGACAGGCTTTTAATTTCGTCGGAAGCCTTCGAGTGGGCACGAACTTTGAATACGTTTTCGCCCTTGGCCTGCAAGAGCACGGCGACATCGGCAAATACCTGAGAAATCGAATTGTTGTCCATGTCCAACAGGTTATCGCGCCGGGGCGTTTGACGGGCAATCCCGGAACATGAATCTACTTCAGGTTGGCGTGGACGAAAAAACTAGGTGAGCGAGTAGGCGTTCTACTCGTCACCGTCTTGTTTCGCTTGTTTCTTTTGGAGTCGGTCGATTTTGCGTCGTTCTGATCGTGACATCTTGCGCCCATCCGGCGTATGTGTTGGAACTTGAGCGAGGCTAGTTCCGCCCTGCTTGCCGCCACCGTGACCGGCGTTGACACTTGCCATAACTGAGTGCTGGCTTGCGAGAGCACTTGCCTTCTGCGTTGAAACATCCGCATCAGCTTTTAATGCGTTAGTTTCAGGAGCCTGAGACGGTGCTGGCTGCTGCGTGAGCGCCACTCGAAAGATCGTTCGTGCAACGGTGGAATTGATGGTGGTGTCTAACGCTGTGAACATATCGAACGCTTGTCGCTTGTAGGAGATAAGCGGGTCTCGCTGCCCTGCCGCTTCAAGCCCGATTCCCTGCCGCATGTTGTCCATCGATGTTAGGTGTTCGACCCAGTTCTCATCGATCGTACGCAACATGATGGTGCGTTCGAGTTTATGCAGTAGTTCTTCGCCGAATTCGCCTGTGCGCTTGTCGTAGATAGTGTCTATAAGGGAGACGAATACTTCTTCGACTTCTTCAGGACGCATCTCGAAGATATCTTCTTTGTCTGGGAAGCTTTCGGGAGTTGGGAACACTGTCATCAACTCGCGGTACAAGCCATCCACATCGTAGTTTTCGTTTCCGCCGTTGATTCGATCGGCGACTATGGCTCGAATATCTTCTTCTAGGTATCCGGAAATTGTTGGGCGAAGATCTTCGCCGTCGATAACCATGTCTCGAAGCTTGTAAATAACGTCGCGCTGGGTGTTCACTACATCGTCGTAGTCAACAAGATATTTCCGAATTTCGAAGTTCTGTGCTTCGACCTTAGTCTGCGCAGTTTCGACTGATTTCGAGACCATTTTGTTCTCAATTGGAACATCGGCTTCCCAACGGAACAGGTTCATGGCACCACGAATTCGGTCTCCACCGAATCGTCGGACGATGTCGTCTTCAGTCGATAGGAAGAATTGTGTTTCTCCGGGGTCGCCCTGACGTCCGCATCGACCACGTAACTGGTTATCGATTCGACGTGATTCATGGCGTTCGGTACCTAGAACGAATAGTCCGCCCTTTTGGACGATGGTGTCGTGATCGGCCTCCCATCCGGCTTCAGACGCGGTGGTCACATCACGGTTTCCACCGAGGATGATGTCGGTACCTCGACCAGCCATGTTGGTAGCAACGGTTACGGCTCCGGCTTTACCGGCTTCTGCGACGACGCTTGCTTCACGTTCGTGCTGCTTTGCGTTGAGCACGTTGTGTGGGATGTGCTTGTTCTTCAGTAGATCGCCCAACAGCTCTGATTTATCGATACTCGTAGTACCAACTAGCACAGGTCTGCCTTCGTGGTGAAGTTCAGAAATTCGCTCAGCGATTGCGTTCCACTTGGCCTCTTCAGTCATGTAGATGTAATCGCCAAGGTCGACACGCTTGATAGGTCGGTTCGTTGGGATTTCGACGACTTCGAGTTTGTAGATTTTGTCGAGTTCTTCCGCTTCTGTAGTTGCAGTACCAGTCATGCCGGCTAGCTTGCTGTACATGCGGAAGTAGTTCTGGAGCGTGATTGTTGCGTAGGTGTTAGATTCACGCTGAACTCGCACGCCTTCTTTGGCTTCGAGTGCCTGGTGAAGACCATCGGAGAAGCGGCGACCTGTCATTAGTCGACCGGTAAATTCGTCAACTAGCACGACTTCTTGGCCTTGCACGACGTATTCACGGTCATTTGCGTACACGTGTTCGGCTCGAATAGCATTTTCGGTGAAGTGAGATAGGACATCGTTTTCGACACCATAGAGGTTGTCGATTTTCAGATCACGCTCGATGGCAACGATGCCTTCCTCAGTGAGGACAATTGTTTTGCGCTTGTCCTCGATTTCGAAGTGGACGTCAGGGCTTAGGCGTTTTGCCAGAACTGCGAATTTACGGTACTCCTGACCTTGCTCTTTTGCAGGTCCGGATATGATTAACGGTGTTCGTGCTTCGTCGATTAAGATGCTGTCGACTTCATCAACGATTGCGTACGAACGGCTACGTTGAACTCGTCTGTCGGATTCTTCGACCATGTTGTCACGAAGGTAGTCGAAGCCAAATTCGTTGTTAGTGCCGTAAGTAATATCGCAGGCGTAGGCTTCTTTTTTCGTGCCTGACTGGAAGTTATCTTCAGGGAGTCGAATTGGCGGAGCTGCGTCAGCGTTATCTTCGTCAAGCTCGGTTTCGGTGTGAACAGGAAGTGGAGCATCAGGATTGAAGACCCAAGATGAATCGTTCTGTAGACATCCCACAGTAATACCAAGTGCATGGTGAATGTTGCCCATCCAGCCAGCGTGCAACTTGGCGAGATAGTCGTTGACGGTAATAACGTGCGCACCATTACCGCTGATTGCGTTTAAGTACGCAGGCAATGTGGCGACCAGAGTTTTTCCCTCACCAGTACGCATCTCAGCGACTCTGCCCTGGTGGAGCACAATTCCACCGATCATCTGAACATCGAACGGCCGCATTCCTACGGTGCGTCTCGAAGCTTCTCGAACCGCAGCGAACGCTTCAGGAAGAATATCGTCGAGGGTTTCACCACCGTTGTATCGAGCACGGTAGTCGGCGGTAACGCCCTTCAGTTCTTCATCGGTGAGCTTCTCGAATTGAGACTCAAGCGAGTTAATCTCGGCAACGATGGGTTGAATTAGTGTGAGGGCTTTTTCGTTGGAATCGCCAACGAGTTTGTTAAAGAACTTGAACATATTCGGATACTAGCTGACCAGTAGAGGCATCAGAAAAGAGTGCAAATCATTCACCATCTAATTACCGAGGGTGAACAATTCTCCCACTGAGCGGCCTTCGTGGATTCGCCTAATCGCTTCTCCAAGAAGCGGTGCGACTGAGATTACCTTGATTTTTGAGTTTACTTTGTTCTCGGACAAAGGCACTGTGTCGGTTATTACCAATTCTTTGATATGTGGGATGTCTGTGATTCGTTTTGAAGCGTCTCCAGGGAGAACGCCGTGAGTGGCAACGACATAAATTTCGCTGGCTCCTCGCGCTGTTATTGCTTCAACCGCCGATATCACCGTTCGACCAGTGCTTATTTCATCATCAAACAGGATGACGGGATGATCCCCGACATCACCTATCACATTCATACTCTCGACTCGGTCTTCATTTCCGAGGCGGCGTTTTTCAACGATGGCTAGCGGAGCACTAATTGCATCAGCGAAGTAACGGGCTTTCTTCGATATGCCGATATCAACTGCGACAACTACTGGGTTATCAAGATTGTGCTCGATGAAATAGTCGACCAGTTTCGGCATTGCGGTGAGTTCGTCGACAGGAACGTGGAAGAATCCCTGAACTTGCCCGGCGTGAAGATCGACCATGATGGCGCGATCGGCTCCGGCCGTTTCCAGTAGATCGGCAATAAGTCGACCAGTAATGGGTACTCGCGGCTGGTCTTTTTTATCGGTGCGAGCGTAGCTATAGTATGGAATTACGGCAGTGATACGACCGGCTGATGCACGCTTTGCGGCATCGATCATGATCAACATTTCCATGATGTTGTCGTTCACTGGCTCGACGTCTGACTGCACGATAAATACGTCTTTTTGTCGAACGTTTTCCAGAATCTTCACGAAAGTGTTGTCGTTGGTGAACTTGAATACTTCGACTTGACCGACATCTTGTTGCAGATAGTCGCAAATCTTTTTCACCAAATCCGGGTGTGAGTTCCCAGCGAAAATTATTGGATTTCCGTTAACCCCGTACATTAGATCCCCTTGAACTCTGGACGTCGTTTTTGGCGCAGAGCGCCCATACCCTCAACATGATCTTCAGAGGATAACGTTATTGCCTCGGCTGCGGCGGACATTTCAAGGGAAGTTTCGAGGTCCATCGACATTCCTCGCCGCATCATTGTCTTAGCTAGCCGTATTGCTATTGGTGGTCCGGCAGCTATTTGGTGCGCCATTTTCTCGGCGGCACCTATCAGATCATCTTCTTCGACAACGCTATTTAGGAAGCCGAGAGACTTGGCTTCGTCTACTTCCATGAAGTTGCCGGTGTACATCAGTTCCGCGGCTTTTGCCGAACCTAATAGTCGAGGATATAGCCATATTCCACCATAGCCGGGGAATAGACCTACGTGAATGTAGGCGGCCATAAAACGTGCTGATCCAGTGCCTATACGAATGTCGCAGGCACAGGCGAGATCGAAGCCAGCGCCTACCGCTGATCCGTTTATCGCGGCGATAACAGGCTTTTCCATCTCGTATATTCCGAGGATTACTTTACGGGCGAGTTTGAATCCTCGGCGCAGTGCTTCAGCACCACCGAGGCTTGGTTTATGAGGGCCCTCGCCGCCGCCGCCGGCCATTTCGTCGGTATCAGCACCAGAGCAGAATGCTCGGCCTGCGCCAGTAATGATTACGGAGCGAATGGAGTCGTCAGCTGCGACTTGTTCGAGATGCTGAGACAACGATTCAAGTAGATCGTTACTGAGCGAGTTGAGTCGATCAGGTCTGTTTAACGTGAGAGTGGCGAATCCAGATTCGCTATTCACGTCGAGTATTACGCTCGAGTTCATTGAAGTCCCGACCAGTTGGATTCCAGTGGAATCCGCTAGAAATGTGCCGAAATTCTAGCACCGTCGTTGGTCGAAAATACACGAATAAATACAGGTCTCGATTTGTTTCGACACTTATGCATTCCACCAGAGAACTGAGATTTTGAAAACACGCCTCGATTGCTGTAACTCTCAATCACTATTCGGGCTGAGGACGATCAAGCAATTACGCAGCCTGTTACCAGGTTCTATGATTGGGGGATAGAAGTGTCATCCGCCGGTCAAATAGGCGTGCAGCCATTTAGGCCTAGATATCTTTGGAGAATCCGCATTGGGGACACTTTAGTAATGTTTCGTGGGTGGCGATATCAGAGTTGATATCGCCAGTGCATCGAGGGCAAGATTTCAAGTACAGCATCTCGATCTTCTTGACTGTTATTCAGGATCGATTTCGAAGTACAAATAGAATATCCGCCACCAATTACAGTTCAGACAGCCTATGCCATCACAAATTATGTCTCTCTGAACTCAATTCTTCGAGCCTGTCGTTTACTGCAGTGAGCCACTTCAGTAAACGACATTGGGACTAAATAAGTTCGTCGTATGCGCCTTGTTTGTACCCGAAAACTATCTTTAAACCGTCGGTAAGAATGGGACGTCGAATTAAGCGAGGTTCTCTAATCATAAGTTCGATAAGTTCATCATCGCTGGCTTTACCGCGGAGTTCTCGATAATCCTTAGAACTTGGGCTTTTCCAGGCGAACATTTCGTCGATAGAGGTGAGCTTGCTGAGGTTGCGAATTTCATCGGCGGAGAGTTGTTCTTTGAAGAAATCTCTGAATTCGTATTCATGACTGGTTTGGTTGAGAGCCCGACGGGCCTTCGTACAGGTACTTCAACGTGACCAGCAGTAGAACTTCAGTTCGTTAGACACTCGTGTTCTCCATTTTTTTCGACACGCGGTTTGTGGGACCAAAAGTTTTATCTTGTTGCCACCTACTAAACCTTAACACTAAAGGTATTGCCGAGTGATCAATTCACGATGATTCGAAAGGTATTGATCAGTGAACGCGATGTTTGTTCTGAAGAGCCTTGTTCACATAGGCAAGGTTTTCATATTTTTCACCGATATAATGTTGGTTCAAATTCCGCTCTTATATTTCGTGCGTAACTCGATTCACGAATATTCACTCATCGAACTGGACACTCCTTCTAATGGATGTATTTCTCGCCAGCCCACGAGGCTTTTGTGCCGGTGTTGATTTGGCCGTCGATATTGTTGATCTTGCGATTCAGCAGTACGGAACGCCTGTTTACGTGAAGCATCAGATTGTTCACAACCCCAAAGTTGTGGCTGATGTCGAGGCGAAAGGTGCAATCACTGTTGAAGACGTTAAGGAAGTTCCCGAGGGCGCAGTTGTGGTTTTCTCGGCACATGGATCACCACCGTCGGACTATGAGAAGGCGAAGCAGCGCGGTCTTACCGTATTAGATGCAACATGTCCTCTCGTAACTCGTGTTCACAACGAGGCGAAGAAGTACACGGCTGAAGGCAAAAAGATTGTTCTTGTGGGGCACGTCGGTCATCAGGAAGTGATTGGCACGACGGGTCAGGCCGATATGGCGCTGGTCGATGAGCGACAGGATTGGGAGCTCCCACAGTGGGGTAAAGATGCAGAGGTTGCGGTTTTGACTCAGACCACTCTTTCAGTGGACGACACTGCCTTAGCAGTAGCGAAAATAAAGAAACATCACCCTAACGCCATTGTTCGGGACGACATTTGTTACGCCACTACCAATCGACAGGCGGCGGCCACGGAACTTGCTGATATGACCGAGCTAGTTCTGGTGATAGGTGCGCAGAACAGTTCAAACTGCAATCGACTCAAAGATGTGGCTATAAAAAAAGGCGTGCCGGCGCATTTGATTAACGGTCCTGAGGAGCTGGACATGAAGTGGTTGGAATCTGTCGAGAAGATCGGCATTACGTCTGGCGCTTCAACTCCTGAAAAACAGGTCAAAGCAGTTATAGATGCTATCTCACCGGAAAACGTGTTCCGAGTTGGTCCGGGTGAGGAAAGTACTACATTCGCAATTCCACGAAGCCTACGATCGATGGTTGGCGACGGGACCCGTAGCAGCATTAAAGAAGAAAACATTATCGATGAAAATAACTAGAGTCGAATGTTTGGTACTCGATGAAGAGTATCCGTATGTAATTCTTCACACTGATGAAGGATTCACAGGATTCGGCGAATGCTTTCGTCGTGCTCCATACGTTTCGAAAGTCGCTATCGAAACGGTGTTCACTCCGTTGATTATTGGCAAATCGCCTTTTGACTCAGATGAAATCTGGGACAACATGTTCAAAGCCGGAGCTGTTGCAGGTCCGCAAGGCGCGCTGCTTACTGCAGCTGCAGGTGTTGATCTTGCGTTGTGGGATCTTAAGGGCAAGATTCTTAACACTCCTATTTACAATCTCATCGGTGGAAAACGTCGAGACAAGATCAAGGTTTATGCCAGTTCGTTGGCTCGTGATCTTGATCCTAAAGACGAGGCGAAACGAGTTGCCCACTTCCGAGACCAGGGCTATTCGGCATACAAGATTCACTCTGCCGTTCCTGGCAAGATCGATGATCCACGAGACCAAACTATCGAGACAGTCAAGGCCATTCGTGACGAGGTTGGTTATTCAATGGATGTGCTTGTAGATGTGAATAGCGCCTATTCAGTTCATCATGCGATCGAGATTGGACGTCAACTTCAGGATCTTGGTGTTTTTCATTTTGAAGAACCTGTCCACATTCGAAACTACGTGGGTATGGCAGAAGTTGCAGATGCTCTCGATATTCCGGTGGCGTCTGGCGAAAATTCGTTCACTCGTTGGGAGCATTTGACTCTAATTCGTGAGGGACGTCCAGATATCGTCCAGCCCGACGTTGTGAAGGTTGGCGGTATTACTGAGTTTCTACGGATTGAAGCGGTGCTTACGTCTCATGGAGCGACGATGACGACGCACAACACGCAGCCATATGGATCGACGGCTGCTCACGCTCATTTGCTCGCACCGAGCAATAATTTCCCATATGCGCAGGAGTACAACATCGAGGAAGTTGGAATTCGAGACAATGACTCGATTCTCGATACACCGTACGAAGTCGAAGATGGCTACATTCGCATTCCAGATAGTCCGGGACTGGGGTTAGATTACAACCTCGAAAAGATGCGTGGACGGAGCAGTGATCGCCCGTCGGAGTTATCCGACGTGTGGGGGCACATGCAGTAGGCCTGCTGCGTTTTGTTTTACGATCGAGCAGTTTGTCAATTCGGCAGAGAGAAATCAGCCGCGTTCTTCAGCGGAGAAGCCTGTGACTAGTTTTGGCCATTTCAGTGCTGACAATATTACTGTCGTTAGGCCGATGGCAGCGTAGGCGGTGATCGTTCGAGGTACGCCGTATTGTTCGATTAGCCAGCCACCTATTACGAGGCCCATCGGTAAGCCGTACACTGCGAGCATTCGAATGCCCATTACCCGGCCGCGCATTTCGAACTTTGTAAATGTCATCAGCACTACTGACATCGAGACCATGCAGAAGCTAATCGCTGCCCCCATAAGTGCGAGCAACGCTAGTCCCAATGCATTCGAATCGACTTGTGCAAACATGAGGATTAGTACGTACCAAATGACCATAGTGAGCATCATGAATCGTTCCGGTCGACGCGAATTGACGATAGAAGCCATGACCATTGAACCTACCAAAGCACCGATTGCAAATACTGCGACCATCTGAGCTAGACCGTTCTCGTCGTGACCGTAGACGTTTCGCGCAACTACCGGCAATAGACCGTTGGTAAGCGGAAACGCCGTGGCATTCACGAGGAAAGCGAGGAACATGAGCGGCTTGATAACTGATGAGTCGACCATGTATCGCAAGCCCTGTTTCATTTCGGTGAGAGGGTTCACATGCTTCACTGGATTACTTGATCTGACTGTAGCGATTCCGAGTCCAAAAAATACGCTGAGTGTGTAGAACATCGTCACGCCGACGTAAGCCCAGCCGAGGCCGAGTCGGGATAGCAGCGTTGCGCCGAGAAGTGCTCCCACAATTCGGGCTGTGTCTTGAGTTGTTCTCGCTAACCCTGATGCGTTCATAAGTAATTGTCGAGGTACCGTATCGGCGATAAGCGATTGCCTTAGTACGTTGTCGGCGGGTCGGAGTATCCCGCTGATGCTGGCGATTAAGAATACGTGCCACGGTTGGATCAGATCGGTTGCGGCAAGGATCAGTAATGACAATGCCGACAAGCCAGCTCCGGCTCGTAGGAAGATCAGCATTAGTCGGCGGTTCATTCGATCGGCGATTACTCCCACTATAGGAGCGGTGAGTGTCCCGGAGAATCGGAGAGCCCCTAGCAGTCCGACGAGGAATGGCGAGTCGGTGGCTACGAGGATGTACCAGCCGAGAATCAGAGTTTCCATCTCTGATCCCCAAGTAGTCATTGCATCTGCTGACCACTGGAAGCGAAAGCTGCGAATGCCAAATGCAGCGAACGGAGTTACTTTTGAGTTAGGATCCTGCGTCTCTTTTGTAGGACGTTGCGCAGGGCTTGTAGCGGTATTGATCGTTACAGATGGCGTGTTTGAGGACGAATCTGATTCAGGGACACTACTATCTGGCGTTTGTTCGTTTGAACTGTCTACTCCTTCAGCTACCATCGATTTGTGAAATTTCCTTCGTTCAACATTCGCGTCACATTGAGTATCGCCGCAATTCTAATGACTGCAATCACTGTTATTGCGTGTTCGCCAGTTGTTCGTGATTATCCTAAATCTGAATTCATCGAATCCGAAGATTGCAAAGATCTTGAACACAATACGTTGCCAACAACAGACCTTACTCTGTCGGCGGACGGGCTAGACATAACGATACAAGTCGAAATCGCCGATGAATTAAGTGAACGAGCACAGGGTTTAATGTGCCGTGAGTCGATTACTGCTGACACAGGAATGTTGTTCACTTACGATTCAGATCGATCCAACGGGTTTTGGATGAAAAACACATACGTTCCAATCGATATTCTGCACATAGATAGCGCTGGGAATGTTGTGGATTTGATCACAATGTCACCTTGCCCACGTGATGGTCTTAATGATGGCGATTGGCAGGTTAAGTGTGCGAGCGATGCGGCGGCGTACACGCCAATTGCGCCTTGGCGGTACACGTTGGAGTTGCCTGCGGGTTGGTTGGCAGCCGAAGGAATGGCTGACCCTGTCTTTATGAACACGAATGTATATTGGTCTGACGTTTCCCACGATAATTAATGCGTTCGGACGAACGCGTGTTTATTAGTAGTTTAGAAAGCACGAGATTTGGCTAACAGTAAGAAAAAAACAGTTCTGGCAGTAACCGACGGTCTTGGTTTCAGTCGTGGACGTTCGAAGGGTGTAGTTGAAGCTGTGTGGGATCAATTGGCACCGAGCGACCGTGAATTACTTGAGTCGTCGGCAGACCGTATTGGACGGGATTCTGTTTGGGCAAAGAATCTTTTGTATCCAGTTAATGTCGAATCTCTGGAAGCCGATACTCCTACTCGTGAAGCGCTTACTTGGATCAGTGATCTTCAAACATGTCGCAGTTTTTTGTCCGCTGTTGTGATCGACCGGATCGATTCTCTCGTCGAAAGAATCGCCGATGGGCATCGGTACGTTCCATGGGCATCGAATTCACGTAATTTGTGGAAACTCCGAAACGATAATTTATCTATTCCGACGAGTGCATCAGGAATTTGGGCTGGGTTTGAAGATCTTGACCCGGTAGTGCAAGGTAACTCTGAAACTGGTCATCAACAGATCGGAAACACCCAGCTTGCACCGCAACTCTCTCTCGAAATCACCAATTCGATCAACAATGGTGACTTCTTTGAAAACCCGGCGCTGAATGCGACTATTTCAGGTGCGAAAGAGCGAGGAGCTAAAATCAATTTCTGCTTCCTACTTTCGGGTGTTAGTGGTGCTGACGGGCGTGTTCATAGTGCTTGGAATCATCTTGAGGCCTTTCTTGAATTGGTATTTGAGCGCCACGGAATTGCCCCTGAGAAGGTTCAAATGCAGGCGATTCTCGATGGGCGGGATTCAGCTCTGAACAGTTCGATTGTTGCGACGAATAACGTGGGAGATTTTATTGGCCAGTTAAAGACACTGCTTGGCAAATACAACGCTGAGTCGTCGCTTGCTTGGATTGTCGGCCGTTCTACAGCGATGGATCGTGATTATCGAGAGGCGGCTGCAAAGATTGATTTTGATTTGATCACTGGTGTTACTGGCGAGCATGCTTCCACTTATGAGGATATTAGATCGATCATTTCTGACACACATCATTCAGGCAAAACGGATCAGGATGTACCATCAATAGCGTTGCTACATTCTGACGGATCGGCGCCGGCGATTGCCGCTGGTGATGCGTTCGTTAATCTCAATTTCAGGTCGGATCGTCAGCGTTCGAAAATAGCGTTTCTCGCTGGAGCACGCGAGTTCCTTGAATCTGAGGGCTTATCCCGTGGACGGGAATGGGAAGGTTCGTGGATTGATCACGGCATGGATCTTGATATCTGCGCAATCGCGGAGTATCACCCGATACTTGAGGCGGAACATGGTGTAAGTGTTGCGTTCCACACCGAACCGCACGTTGAGAATTTTTTAGCTCAGTGGCCACAAACTATTGGATCGGATGAATACACGCTGGTAGCCGAGAGCGTAAAGTCGTCTCATATGGGCTACTTCTTCCGCGGTCGGCGTGAAGATCCAGTGCCAGGAGCAACGGAAGCACGATTCATAACACCCTCCCACGGTGATGAGGACGGCGTGACGTCGGACACAGATTTCTATTTGTATCCAGATATGCGCGCCAAAGAAGTTACAGCGGATGTGCTGAAGGCGATTGATACTGATAGCTCGTTGCTTATTTGCTGCAATATTGCAGCCCCGGATATGATCGGGCACTTGCTGCCGGCACGTTACGAGGAAGCCAAAGCTGCTTACAGAGCTGCAGCTGATGCTCTTGTGGAAATGGCGCAAGCAGCAAAGGCTGCGAATCGATACATGGTGATCACATCTGATCACGGCAATATTGAAGAGGACACTTCGGCTCATTCAGTGAACGATGTGCTTACAACGATCGTTCGTCCTGATGGTACTGCATCGGATGTTGCCATCCCTTTTTTCCAAGCGAGGTTATTCGACGTCGCTTCTACTGTTTTGAAGATAATGGGTGCAGAAGACCTACCGAAAGACACTGCAATGTCAGGTATACCCGATCGTTTCTTGGGCAGACCATTAGTCGCCATCGGCTGATGATTCAAGGGGTGTATCAGTTAGAAGCCTCTCCCTAAGTTGGGTGTGGACTCGCAAGTGACGTGCTAGCCCACTCTTGACTGTGTGTCGGAGTGTGTTCGCTTCTGAGGGGATATCGAAACTTGATTCTTCGACTTTCCAACCAATTTTTCTCGAACTGATCATGCCCGGTGGTTCCAGTGTCGACTTACACAAAGCAGTCGAGTTGAAGGAACTAAGAACTTCGGTTTTATTGGTTACATACGCTGGCGAAGGATACGATTCTATGATCAACGTAATCGGAATGATGGGCTATAGATATCAACTATCCACTTGGCGAAATCGTCTCATTTATCGATTTCACCCTCAACCTAGCATTCTCACCCGGGAGAAGAGATCTAAATCCATCGACCAGCGTAGTGCCTCAGATAACGAACGATCTACCAGGCGATTTCGCCGCCGTCGATTACGAGTTCGGTTCCGGTGACCCATCCGGCTTCGTCGGAAGCTAGATACAAAATGCCGTAGGCAATGTCAATTGGTAGTCCAAGTCGCCCCATTGGGGTCATCGCCAAGCGAGCATCACGAATCTCTTTTTGTGAGTGGATATCGAGAGTCATTGGCGTATCGGTAAATCCAGGATGAACTGAGTTCACTCGGATGTTGTCGGGTGCGTACTGAACTGCGGCAGCCTTACTGAATGTGCGCGCTGCGCCTTTAGATGCGTGATAAGCGGCTCCAGCGGGTGAGCCGACGATGCCGAAGATTGACGATACGTTTACGACTGATCCGCCGCCGTTCTTCCTCATGGCTGGTATTGCGGTCTTTGTACCGAGCATGATCGCCGTTGAGTTCACAGCGAAAACGGTGTTCCAGTTTTCTACAGTCGTATTTTCGACCGTCGCCCTGCCTTTCACGCCTGACATTCCAGCGTTGTTTACGACAATGTCGAGTCGGCCCCACTTCGCCATCATTTTGTCGGCGACTTCGATCCAACGACTTTCGTCTGTGACGTTGAACTGACGATACATAGCGACTTCTCCGTTTTGGTTTAGTTCAGCTTCAAGAGCCTTACCCTTGGCGTCGTCTATATCAGCGATAACGACTTTGGCGCCTTCTTGTACGAAGAGCCGTGAAGTTGCTTCACCGATACCTGACGCACCACCGGTAATGATGGCGGTTTTTCCTTCGAGGCGTTTTCCAGATGGCATTATTTTTTCCTTCCCACTTAGATGAGTTGACTAATAAATCCATTTCCCCTGAGGAAAAGGTTACAAAGTCAGCTAACCAATCAAATTGTTGTTTAGAGAGTCAGGGATAATTTCTAGTCCGAGGCCGGGTCGATCGGCGAATGGCTTCCATGTGCCGTCGTCGCCGTAGGGTGGCACTTCTGTCCACCACACGTGTTGGCTGTGCTCGTCGGCACCAAAAACTTCGATCACTTTCAGATTTGGTGTCGCCATTGCACAGTGTAAGTGAACGAGTGAGACAGCGTGAGGAGCGACAGGAAGGTTGAAAGCGTCAGCCATTGCAGCCACTTTAATCCATTCGGTGATGCAGGTGACTCGGTGAACATCGAGCTGAACAATATCCACTGATCCAGCCATTAGTAGATCCCTGAAGCCGTACTTGGTGTATTCGTGCTCGCCCGTCGCTGCGGGAGACGAACGCGTGACCTTCGATACCGATATCAGTCTGAACTCGCAGCACTCCCTGCTTAGTAGTGCCGCCAAGGTCGGCTCGTTCGTCTTGTAAACGTACGGAAGGCGTGCGTCGCTCGATTACATCGATGGTGATGTCAGTGATTTTCATTTGAGTACCGCCGGTGTTATTTCTGACTCGGTCTGAAGTTAGTCGCATATAAATCAGACCGACACATTACGCCCGTTGGTGATAAATGGGTATATCTGAGATTCGTAATTTACTTCATGACTGAGCATTTTTTGCGATGCACTAGGGCAAGAATGGTCGTAGGCTCAACGTTCTATAAATCTCGTACGTAGTAACGAAGTACATATTTAATCTGTAAATGACAACCACCAACTCAGAAAACCCTAAAGGGAAAGTCGGGCGCGTGTTCTACGGCTGGTGGGTAGCTTTAGCCGGTGCTATGAACATGATCGTGAGTTCAGGCCCCACGTTTCAGGCAGCGAGCACATTGTTCCGCGCCATTGAAGACGAGTTCGGATGGTCACGCGCCGTTGTCACAGGTGTTGCCTCGTTCGGTCGATTCGGCGGAGCGATGCTTGGGCCTCTCGAGGGCTGGCTGACCGATAAATTCGGTACAGGAAAAATGGTCTTGATCGGATTCACGATCGGTGGCTTTGGGCTAATTGGGTATTCCCAACTACAAGGACCCATTCAGTACTACGTCTTATATTTCACACTCTCCATGGGATTCTCGATTGGTGGATTTGTACCTTCGATGTCGGCGGTAAATGCATGGATGCCCCACAAGCGTGCAACTGCAATGGCGATTGTTATAGGCGGTTCGAGTCTGGGTGGAGTTTTCGTCCCGCTAATCGTCTGGGGGATAAACAATTACGGCTGGCGTGAAACTACATTCGTAATCGGTTTGATCACCCTTTTAGCAGGACCACCGATCGCCTATGTTGCGGGTAAAAGAGCACCTGAATATGGCGAACTCATGGCTCAGGTTACCAAGACTAAATCTGATGATTCTAAACCTCTAACGCAGTACGACTTCACTGGTAAAGAGGCGTTAAGAACCCGAGCTTTTTGGTCGATTTCTATCAGCCACACGCTCACAAATCTTTCAGTAGGTGCTATTTCCGCGCACATTTACTTCCCGCTTACAGACGAAAATGCCGTAAATCTTTCCGACGCCAGCGCAGCGACCATTCTGCCGATTATGGCATTCGCTTCGTTCAGTTTCCAAATGGTCGGCGGCTTCGTTGGTGATCGAATCAACAAACGGTCGATTTTGCCAGTCCTAATCCTGTTACAGGGATCAGCGCTGGTAGTTTTAGCACATGCTGAAAATTACCATACCGCCGTGCTATTTGCGCTAATGTGGGGCATTGGGTTCGGCGCTCGTACTCCGATGCTCCATGCCATGCGTGGCGACTATTTCGGGCGAAAGCACTTCGGAGTGATTCTCGGAATGTCGGCTTTCCCGATGGGACTTGGAATGATGGCGGCGCCGGTGATCGTCGGTCGTGTCTACGACAACACCGGTACGTATGTAACTTCATTCCAAACGCTCGCTGCCTTCTGCGCGATCGCCGCAGTGACGATTCTGTTTGCAAGCAAGCCATCCATCCCAACGAAACGCGAGCGGTAACGCTCTAGTCGCATCTTCCTTCGATCAAGTCGCATCAATCAAGTCGCATCAAATGAATCAAGGTGCTGTAGGTGAACTCCGAGCCGTTTTTCCTTTGACAGGGCAGCACCCTTTATTTTTTGAGCCGGACTCTGGCAAACGCAAAAACAAATTCACACAAGTCATATGAGAAGTCAGGTTCTGCGGGTTAGGATTCGTATTCCTGATAATTGGTCGCAAATACAAATCGATCTAGCGAGCTGTTGACATTGGAATTATTTAATATTGCCTAGCGTACCTGTTAGTTTCATCTCCATGGACAATAACGGTGGAGGTAATAAGTTCGATAATCCGCTCGATTCGAGTTTCTCGGCGTGTCTAGATTTACGATCCAGATAGCCGCGGGTGTGGCGGGTCTTACAGGTTCAGGGCTGATGACTATTCCGGTATTAGCGGTTCTTGTTGCATTACAGGGAGTGTTCTCACCTACTGGATACAAGCCTTACGTTGTAGTCGCACTGCCCAGCAGAGTTCTTTTCTTATCGAAGTATTTTTTCGTTGGTAGCGATAGCGTAGGCATTGCTTGTATGGAAGATCATCAGTGCGGTGATAGGCGCTATCATCGCTGGTGTAACACTTGCGAAGTGGCCTGCTGGGCAATGAGCTCCTGGTAGACCGCTTACGACTAAGTAAGCCATTTCATGGTTTCACCAGTAGAATTAAGTGGTTTGAGTCATTTAAGACTCGCCGGGCTGACCTGCCAACTAGACCCTCAATATATTCCAAAGATTTACTAATGCGACCAATTGCTGATCTCGCTATTGAAATGGGCCTCGACCCTTCCGTACTTGAGCCTTACGGACACGATAAAGCCAAGATTCCACTCGATGCGTTCCCTGACGTTACCAACAAGGCAAAATTGATCGTTGTGACGGCTATTACTCCAACGCCTGCTGGCGAGGGTAAGTCGACTACAGCTGTTGGACTTACTCAGGGACTTGCGAAAATAGGCAAGAAGCCAGTTTTGACGATTAGGCAACCGGCGCTTGGACCTGTTTTTGGTCACAAGGGTGGGGGTACTGGCGGTGGTAAATCGACTGTTCAGCCAGCCGTTGATATTAATCTTCATTTCACTGGCGATTTTCACGCAATTGAATCGGCACATAATCTGCTGGCGGCTATGGTCGACAACGCTGTGTACCGGAACGCAATTTCTGATTTCGACGCAACAGGAATAACCTGGCGACGCGTTACTGACGCTGAGGACCGTGCACTTCGCACGATCATGACTGGTGCGGGTGGTAAGTTAAATGGGCCTGTTCGTGAGGCTGGATTCGACATTAATGCTGCTTCAGAGATCATGGCGATCTGCGCTTTGGCGAGTTCGTATAAGGATCTACGTGAACGCATTGGCGACATAGTAGTCGGTTGGAAAAAAGACGGTACGACGCCGGTTACAGCTCGTGAGATCAAGGGCATCGGCTCGATCATGGCCCTGCTTAGGGATGCCATCAAGCCAAACCTTGCCCAGACCGCTGAAGGTCAGCCAACCATCGTCCACATGGGTCCGTTTGGAAACATTGCACACGGTTGTTCTTCTATCATCGCCGACAAACTTGCGGTGAACTGCGGCGAATATGTAATTACTGAAGCCGGTTTCGGTGCTGACCTTGGCTTTGAAAAGTTCATGGATATCAAGGTTCGCCAAGGTAG
>JAPKCH010000062.1 GCA_026421185.1 Dehalococcoidia bacterium
TTTGCTGGGTATAGGTTATTATTTCGAACTAACTATTACTTGAAGATTGAATCTACGTGATTCACTCGGCAACATATAGATAAGGTTGACTTTGATTAAACGCAAAAGAAGAATATCTCTAACTCCGCTGTTCATGGTTTCGGTACTTCTAATTGCCATGATGACTGTGGCCTGTGGCTCCGATGGCGGCGGCGAAGGGGTAGCGATGGGTGGCACTGAAGACTGGCCGAAGCGGATTCGAACGATCGAGTCAACCACAGTATTCATAGAGGCTGATATGAAAGCGGTAGGCTGGAAAAGTCAACGCGATTTAATTTTGGAGTATCCGGGAACTTCACTCGCAAAATGGGGCTACATGAACCAGAAAGAGGTTGGTGTTCTCATCTACGCGACCGCTGAAGATGCAAAAACTCTTGGTGTTACCGCTGCTGAAGGACAAACCTTCAGGCGTGAAGAAGACGGTCAGGCTCGTGATGGTGACCTAACTGACAGAATTTCTTGCCGTGACGCGGCTGGTGCATCGGCAGTGAAGGCGAGCACTGGCTTCACGTCGAAGTCATTCTCTTCTTCATATCTTGATCCTGAACTTGAGGAATCTGACGATATCCAGGCTGTGGGTGGCGCATGTTCGAACCGATTCCCGACGTATAACGATTACACGATTATCGGGAATATTGTGATCATGTGCGAGAGCGACGATCGCAACTTGACTGAACCTTCCACTAACTGTGAGAAGATCGAAGAATGGTTGATTCCGGTCGAATAGTCGTTGCACTGTGCGAAATGTACTAAAGAATCAGGTCATCATTACGATGGCCTGATTTCGTTTCAACGCCCGTTTCCAATGCATAAGTTATTCGAGAGGTTTCCGGGTACTATTGATTCGTCGTTTTAAACCCTTATTCCTCACGTTTGCACTAAAGGCTATTTTGATGAATCTACTTCTAATTATTTCGAGAGTTCAGTTGTTGCTGATTTCGGCGCTGTTGATTGCAGTACTGGCGGTTGCGTGTGGAAGTACTGAAGACGAATCATTGGTGGCTTCAGGCGGCGATGATGCCAGTCCTCAACGAGTCCGTATAGTCGAATCGGCTAAGATTTTCACTGAGGACGATGTCAAGGTAATCGGGTGGAAGGGTCAGCGGGATTTCCAGCTCGACTACCCTGGGGCAACGACGTTCAAGTGGGGATACTTGAATCAGACTGAGGTTGGTGTTCTGATTTATGCTTCTGCCGAAGAAGCTAAGACCCTCGGAGTAGCAGCAGCCGCCGATCAGACCTTCCGGCGCGAGAGTGATAATCAGGCTCGTGATGGGGACTTAACTGACAGGATTTCTTGCCGACGGCCTGTCGGTTCTTCCGCTGTAAAGGCGGACACAGGCTTCCCTTCGAAGTCGTTCTCAGCATCGTACCTAGATCCCAAATCCGACACTTCAGATGAAGTACTAGCTGCTACATGCACGACCCGATTCCCAACCTACAACGACTACACGGTTGTAGGAAACGTTGTGTTCATGTGTGAGGGTGACGAGGGTAACTTGCTCGATCCTTCGACGAACTGTGAAAAAGTCTCCGAGTGGTTGATTCCTATCGAGTAATGTTTCTGGCATTCATCGAGTAGGTCGAGAGAAATACTAGAATCGGAAGTAGATAAATTCTGCTGACGTATCGGCTCTGAGAGCCAATATAGCTATAAACGACGTGAGCGTAAGAACGGTAAACACAACTGTTCTTCTCACGTCGTTTCGCGTCCAGATGTTGGTGATATGGGGTCGGTCGACTATGGCGTGGAGCCAAATCGGGAGTGAGTAGATCAGGGCTGTTGCTCCGAGGCCGACAGCGAGCTTGAGTTCGCCGATCGAGTCAAATATATTGTCGCCTATGTAAACGAGATCGCCCTCACGGAATAGCAACCAACTGGCGCTGATTACGAAGAAGGTAATCAATGTTGCGAGCAGCGTGGGAACTTGGAATTTCAACTTTCTTGCTGCCCGCCAGATGAGGATTAGTGCTGCGTGGAGAAGCCCCCAGAGCACAAAGTTCCATGCCGCTCCGTGCCACAAGCCCCCGAGTACAAACGTGACGATGAGGGTGATTGCATTGCTGTATCGACCGTTCCGACTGCCCCCTAGCGGGATGTAGACGTAGTCGCGGAGCCACGATGAAAGAGTGATGTGCCAACGCCGCCAAAAGTCGGCAGGTGACGTTGCTAGCCAAGGATGGCGGAAGTTCAGCGATAGCTCGATACCGAGGAGGCGAGCGGATCCTCGTGCGATGTCCGTATACCCGGAGAAATCGGCGAGTATCTGAATTCCAAATGCCAACACTCCGACCCACAATAAAGCAGCTCCAGGCTGAGCGGTGGAGAAAATGCTATCGACGATCATCCCAACGTTGTCGGCAATCACGAGCTTTTTGAAAAGTCCCCAGACCAGCAGTGAAATTCCGCTGGCGGTTCGATCAGCCTCAAAATTACGTCGTCGCTCGAATTGCGGGAGCAGGGCAGACGCCCGTTCGATCGGACCTGCCACAAGTTGTGGGAAGAAGCTGATGAATAGCGCCGTATCGATCAGACTTCGACGTGCAGTGGTTCGCTTAGTGTAGACGTCGATAACGTAGCCAAGAGATTGAAATGTGTAGAACGATATTCCGACGGGAAGGATGATCTTCAATGTTGATTCGAAATTGGCTAGGCCGATCAAATCCAGCATGTCTGAAATGCTTTCAACGAAGAACCCAGCGTACTTGAAGAACGCTAATGCCCCCAGCGAGGCCGCGATTGCGAACCAAAGATATTTGCGGGAGTTGTTCGGGTCATCTTCGATCCGGCGCGCAGCAAAGTAGCTGACCGCTGTGTAGCCGCCGAGTAGCAACGCCATTTTTGGGTCGACGAACGAGTAGAAGACGTAGCTAGCTATGAGTAGCAGTAGATTTTGGAAACGGCGCGGTAGGAACCAGTAGGTAACGAATACCGCTAGCAATAGCACCGCGTATTCGAACGATTGGAAAGTCACGGGGCAGTGCCTTTACCCTCGTTTGCGGCGAGCATCCATTCGGCGAAAAATTCTGTGTAGGTCTGGCGGAATCGGTTCTTGAGGTGATAACCGTCGTAGTACATGGCGGCGTCGATATCGCCGCTTTCAACATGTCCGGTCATGTCGACGTAGCGAACGTCTTTGGCAACTAGATAAATAGAGAGATCCCTTGAGTAGCGAGCCAACGATTCCGGCTCGTTCGGCGATCCGTCTGTGTTCGGCCGAGCCGCCACACGAACTATGGTTAGATTAGCGTTGATGTCATCGGTGGCTCGTATCAGTTCTGGTAGGAACGAATTATCGATCACATCGTAGAAATCGCCATGAAATTTCGGCTGCTGAATGATCCCTGCTTGATCGCGTATGTTGGCGAATGAGAATGTTGATTCGGCAGCATCGGTGAACTCTTGGTCGTTGTAACCGACAAGCGCTGCGACTATGGAACTGATCGGTTGCGACTGCTGATTCGATTTAGAATTCGCTATCGGATAGATCGAGGTGAACGCGTATTTGACCTTGTCTTTAAGCGATAGCTTGCTCAGGTCTAAGAAGCCAAAACGTGCAGTGTCCGAATTACTTAATTTCTCAATCAACACTGAATCCTCTGCTCCTGTGAATTCGCTTTGTCGAGTAATTAGATCGTCATGAAAGAAGACGAATATCTCTGATGGCGGATTTTCAACAGCAGTGACCACGTTCCAGACCTGCAATAGCCACACGCCGGGTGCCGTACCCTCCACCGCTAGCGATACAGCGGTGGAGCCGGTCAGTTCGCTTAGATAGTCAGGATCGATCCGAGTTAGGAGTAATGAGTTGCCGATGAACACAACATCGGCAGCAGAACTCTGTAGGTCGTCGACTGCAGATTGGTCGAATGGTTCTGGCATCTGCGTGCGTCCCAACGCTGCAGGAACGATCAACACGACAAAAATCATGCCGATCAACATCAGCGCAGATGAACGGCGTTTGGTTGGGGGATTGGCGGAGATAGTCGGCTCTGTGCCGTCGGGCTGCTGCTGCATTAGTCGGAAGTGTATTACGTCACCTGTGTGTAGTGCGTGTAAGTCGAGCCGAGTTAGGAGGACTGCGCGTAGGCACACTTGAACTCGGGGCACGCTGAGGGACCTCATTGAGGCGTACGGTCTCCATTCTTAGAGCTTTCGGACAGCATTTCTGGAATAATTTCCGGTGTGTAGCTTTTCAGGTGGCACACTTCTGTGGAACATATTTGAAACCGTTACCGGTGTCTGATGAACTACACTCGCGTCCGTACCAGTTTTAGATAGGTCATTGAAAGGTCATCACATTTGAAAGCGAATCCATTACGAGCGGGCGTCGAACGAGGCGAGTTGCAGGTTGGAACCTGGGTCAATATGCTGCGCAATCCAGCGGCGATGACACTGTTCAAAGAGGCCGGGTTGGACTTTGTACGACTCGATATGGAGCATTCTTCACCATCGATAGAAACGGTCGCTGATTTTGCTGTGATGGGGCGAGCGTTGGATTTACCTGTAATGGTTCGACCACCGGAGGCGAATCGGGAATGGATCACTCGATTGTTAGACGTCGGGGTTTACAACATTCACTGTCCTCAGGTCGACACGCCAGAGCATGCCGCTGAAATCGTTGCTGCCTCTCGTTACACGCCGCGCGGTTCTCGAGGAATGGGAGCTGCAACCCCCGGCAACGATTTCGATGTTTCGATGCCAGTGATGGACCGCCTAAAATTTAGCAATGATCAGGTGTTCATTACCGTCATGTTTGAATCGGCACAGGCTTTCGAGCATCTGGACGAGATTGCCTCGATGGATGGAATCGATGCCTTGACGCTTGGCCCGCAAGATTTGGCGCAAGATCTCGGCGTATTCGGAACGCCCGATCAGGATCGAGTGATTGATGAGAAGAGAACCCAGATCGTGGAAGCGGCGAACAAATACGGCAAAACGTGCGCCATGCTGGTGAATTCTGCCGAGCAGGCGCGACAGTGGCGAGATGCTGGTGTGCTGTTAGTGAACTACTCAAGCGAAGCAAATGTTTTGCTAGACGGCTATCGATCGGCGTTAAGCGATATTCGAGGGTAGGGGACATCAAGAAGCGGGCTGTGATGCGCTCATTACAACTCGGTCGTATAGGCCAGATTGCACTTCATGTCACGGACGTTGGACGTTCGATGAAGGTTTTCGGCTTGTCGTCGATGCCGAGTGCTTTTCTATGTTGCTTAGCCGTTCTTCGATAGATCGAAGTTGAAGAACTATCGGATGTGGCTGTTCTACGGTGCTCATTACTTTCTAATTCTTGCCTTCTTGCCCAGACAAAAACATGAGTGAGAACTACGCGTATTTGGTGAGCTAGTAAGATTCGGCTTGGTTTTGCATTTGTAGTGGCGAGCTTCTGCTTTCTGAGCCCACAGAACAATGTTTGGTGTGTATATGAAGGTGAGTTAGTTTGAGCGCTGATAGGAAAAATATGAATAGTCGGTCGGTTAAATCTTTCGACGGCGTAGAGATCAGCTATGACATCTCGACGAGCGTTGAACATTCTTCGACTAAGGACGATAAAACGACTCTCGTGTTTGTTCACGGTTGGAGCTGTAATCGCACCCATTGGAACGAGCAGATTACTGCATTCTCCGACCGATTTCCGGTGATCGCTATCGACCTAGCGGGTCACGGCGATTCCAGTGTTGGACGAACAAACTACTTGATTCCGTCATTTGGACGAGACATCGAAGCAGTACTCAATAGCGAGCAGGTTGAGCGGGCTGTGCTGGTTGGTCATTCAATGGGCGGAATGGTTATCGCACACACGGCATGGCTATTGGCTGAGCGTGTGGTCGGTTTAATTGGCGCCGACACGTTCAAATTTGTGAGAGATGATCCAAAAACTGGAAAGCAGGCTGAGCAGGCCGATAGGATTGCCGGCGATTATGAGGCGGCTATCGAATCGATTGTCTCGAATATGTTCGCGGACAGTACGTCTGATGAGTTACGACGACGTATTTCCGAAGGTATGGTGTCGGTGCCACGCCAAGTTGCCGTGGGCGCGATGCGTGGAATGGCAAACGATATTGCACTGTTCGATTTGATCGTGGGCTTGGAAATACCGAAATTCACTATCAATGCCACGGGCAGACCCATGGACGAATCGTCGGCTAGTGAAGCAGGTATCGAAGTTAGATTTTTGCCAACTATGGGTCACTTTGTGATGAACGAAGATCCGGTCGGGTTTAATCAACTTCTTGATAAAGCGCTAAACGTTATCGATTCGTGAGACTTTTAGTGAAGGGTGAACAATGATTCAGTTTGGTGTCGCATCGACATGTCTCGATCAGCCCGATTCGATACGCTACTGCGTTGAGTGGGCAATTGAACGTGGGTTTAGTGGCGTTGAATTTAATGCGCCAGAGATGTATTTGGCAGAACAATCGATGGTCGATCTGAAGTGGGCGCTCGACATGTCGGTCGAACACAACCTGCGGTATACATATCATTTTCCTCCAAGCGCTCTTCCCGGCTCCTTTGTTGCCGCAACCAGGGAGCGCGAACTCGAAGAATTCATTAAAGAGATATACGTCGCTGGGGAACTTGGAGTTGAGGTCGCTATTGTGCACCCGGGTCGACTTCACGTGCCAGGAGTCGACCAGGGCGATGAGTCAGAGGACGATCGGTTGGTAGCGATTTCGTATTTCGTCGATTGGGCGAAAGACGCAGCGGAAGAGGCTGAAAGTGCTGGCGTTGTGATCGGCTTTGAGAATATGCACTACAACCCGGGTTGGGTCATTCGATCGCATCACGAGCTGGCTGATGTCATCGATGAGATCGACCACGAATCGGTAGGCATTACTTTGGATGTCGGGCACGCGTGGGGTTCGGGCGGAATCGACGCTGGGATTGAGATGTTTGGCGAGCGCATAAAGCACGTTCAAGTACACGACGCTAGAGGTCCCGAAGGTGCAGGAAATGTTCGGGATCAGCACCTCGAAATCGGCACAGGGCTGGTGAAGTGGGATTCAGTGGGTGAGCTTGTTGGCGGGAGAGAATTTCTGGTCGTGCTCGAGACGTCGGGACGAGATCCCGATCGAGAGGGCATGGCGTTGCGTAGCCGGGATTTACTTGAGAAGCAGTGGAATTCCTGATTTGCTCCGGCTATTGGTCACAAAGTGCTGCTAGCGAAACGCCAGTGTCACGAATATTCCGGCGACACTGAGAGCCGCTCCTCCAAGAGCAAAATGGGTCAGTCGTTCTCGCAATAGTATCGATGCCATCAGCACTGCCCACATGGGCGATGTGTTGATTAGAACGACGACTACACCCGGTGGAGCATTGTCGAGAGCAAGTACGAACGTTAAGGCGCTTACCGCGAACAGGACGGCGCTCAAGATTAGCCGAGTGCCATTTCCTTTGAAGACTCTAGTAATCCTGGCGGAAGGAAACGCAATGGCCACTCCGATAAATAGAATTGCTGGCACTAAGTTTCGAATGGTAGCGGCGGCCACTGGCGGTGTTTCTTCGAGTCCGATTACCGTCGATAGAAATCCTCCTGCCCATAGGAACGACGTTGCAACTCCGAGCCCGATACCGATGTAATCGCCTCGTGGCTTGCGCCGAGTGGTTCCAGTTGACGACTCAGTCGAATCTGCTGAGCGATCATCTGGCTGCCAGTTTAGAAGTATCACTCCACCTATGATCAACAACGCTCCACCGATCACGCCTATCTGAGGATTGTCGCCGAGGAAAAGCCAGCCCGAGAGGACCGAGATACTGATGAAGATGCTTTGTGTAGTTGGGTAGACCTTGCTAACCGTGCTGCGCGATAAGGCAAGCCAAAATACGAGTGATCCGGCTGTGTTGACGAGCGCTCCACCAGCTAGAAACAGGGCTGAACGGAGTTGAATGTGGAAGAGTTCGTTCAGCTCGCCGATTATGAGTCCGATGATCAGCAGAAATATCAGACCGATCCAGACCTGAGCGGCGACGATGTGGGTTGGCTTTACGTTCTTGCCAAGGCCTTTGGTTATTACGCCAGTCAGCGCCCAAACTACGGCGTTTGCCAGAGCTGCTAGCTCGCCCAATTTGGATTAACTCCGTGTGATCGTTCGCTCTCGATCGCGTGAAGCGATATCGAAGTCAAATCTGTTGTTTCCAAGGTCTGATTTACAATCGAAGTGCCGGTATAAAGTTATTTTGCACCGGCACTTCGTGTGATAGATAGCCCTTGGCTTGCGGATTGTTATCGCAGTCTCACTACGATGTTTGTTCGGCTACAAACTCGGCGAAGCTGTCGAGGGTCATGTTGAAGCTCATGAGCATTCCCCCCTTTTCGTTCATTTCCTTCTGCTCAGCAGTAGTGTGGAGGATCAACATCGGCAGCTTGGTTTCTTCGCCGGCATCTTCGAACAGTAGGGTGACGTTCACTTGATTGCTGTCGTCGCCAGCGATTTGCTCGTCCTAGACGATCTTTTCGTTTGCCACGATCTTGCCCATGCCATACCTCTGTTGCTTTAGCCGTTCCCAACAAGAATCCTATAAACGTCCTTCTCTGGCTTGAGCATTCGTTCGAAGCCATCCTCTATTCCTTTGTCCAATGGGACTAGGGCGGAGATTAAGGGCTTCACATTAACCGAGCCGTTGGCGATTAGGTTTACTGCTTTTTGGTAGCCGCCGGTGCTGGTGGCTGATGAGCCGATGATGGTTTTTTCTGCCATGTGTGCTCTGCCGAAGTTGAGCGTGGCGTCTTCGTGCGAGAAGCCGACGATAACTACTCGACCACCTCTGCGCACCCAGTTAGCGGCGTCTAAACCGGTGCCAGGCGCACCCGCTGTTTCAATGATCACATCGGGGCCATAGCCGTTGGTGAGGGCGGGCAAAATCTCCCCTGGGTCGACGTCGTTGGGGTTCAAAGTTTCTATCGCCCCAAGTTCCCTTGCTAATTTCAGGGATTGTTCGCGTGGGTCGATTGCTATGACGTTGAGTCCGGCTGCTTTGAGGACTTGGAGGGTACAGAGTCCGACGACACCGCATCCGATAACGGCGGCTGTTTCGCCGACGGTTACGTTCGCATTTTCCACGGCGTGAACTGCAACGGAGGTTGGTTCGGCGAGGGGCGCTTCTTCGTTGGTGACATTGTCGGGCAGGGGGATGCAAAGGGCGGCTGGCCAGACACCGAATTCAGCGAGTCCGCCGTCGTCAGAGAATCCGAAGTTACGTCCGTTTTCGCAGAGTTGTGATGTGCCTTTGCGGCAGAAGAAGCAGGTTCCGCAGGTGCGGACGTTTTCGACTGCGACTCGGGTGCCGATTTCGAGGGTGCTTTTGGGGAGCTTGGAGCCTCGCCGTGGGTCCGGATTGTCCTCTTCTAACGCTGGTCCGATTTCAACTACGATGCCTGCCGCTTCGTGTCCTTGGATGTGGGGTGTGCCGCTCCAGTCGAACATGCCGTGTTGCCACACTTCAATGTCGGTTTGGCAGATGGATGAGTAGGTCATTTTGAGCAGGACTTCGCCTGGGCCGGGTATTGGCTTTGGGTAGTCGGTTACATATCGGAGGTCGTTTTTGCCGTGTAGGACGATGGCTTCCATGGGTAACTAGTTACTTTTTCTGAGAGATCAGGATTTGTTGGCGAAGATGATAGATGAGGCTTCGGAGAGTTGGGCGGGTGTTAGTTATCGCAAATGTGTTTGATTGCGGCTGAACCTAGTTTTTTGACATCTTCGGGTGGGGTTCGGAGTTCGCCTGAGGGGGTTTCGAACGGAGTTTCGCTTTGGAGATCGTCGAGGGATGCCCAGAGCCAGCCGGCATTTGAATCGGCGAATTCGTTTTGAGCGGATAGTTCGCTCGTCGGTACGGAGTCGAATCCGGTGAGTCGAGTGAAGTAGATGTGGTCGATATGCTGGTGTTGGCCGTGCTTCTTGTCGAGGACATCTTCGATCATGATGCTGTGTGGAGCTGCGACCTGTTCGAGATTGCCTATGACGATTTCGGTCTGGGTTGGGACGATTTCCACGTCAAATCCGGTTTCTTCTTTGATTTCACGAAGAGTCGTTTGGACAGGGTCTTCGTTGGGATCGACGTGACCTCCCGGTGGGAGCCATTCCTGAACCTTTTTGTGCCAGTGCAGCAGCGTGGAGTCGCCGTGAACGATGAAGCCTGTGGCTGTGAAATGGCGGGTTGTAGGGGATGGCATGAGGGTTGTGATACTAACGGAAATGTTTGAAAGTGGTGCAGACGCGAGTAGAGCCACCGGACCAGCATATCCGTT
>JAPKCH010000063.1 GCA_026421185.1 Dehalococcoidia bacterium
GGCGGAGACTCACGTGGACCACGACGAAACGACCGTGGTGGAGCGTCTGAACGAGGTCGCATAAATACTGATGGTCCAGTGATCGACGGTCGAAATCCCAAAGATCAACGGATAAACACGGATGGTCCTGTGATTGACGGACGTGATAAGGACACCGGATCTTCTAGCAACTATTAGTAGTGACGGTGTTTTTTAGTAGAAGAATATCGATTGTTATCGGTATTCTTCGCCGTTATCTAACGGTGCGTATCCGATGGTCTTCTTGGCGTGATCTGTATCCCAAAACCTCCAGGTATTGTCGGAAACTCCGTAGAATATTTCAAATCCCAACGGTTGAGTTAAGCACTGCGTAACCAACTGCGTGAGGTCACGATGGCTCAGCCATGTAGCCAATGTGCGGACTGAACCTTCAGGGCGAGCCTGAGGATCCTTCGGGCTGTTTTGAGGGTTAACCGTGCCAATACGCAGGCAAGCAACTTCGAGTCCGAAATGCTCATGGTAGTACCGCCCGGTCGCCTCACCGAACGCCTTGCTAACTCCGTAGTCAGAGTCAGGGCGGACAGGGACGTTGTGATCGATCATTTTGAAGCCCCCTGGGGTTAGTCCTTCGTAGTCGCCAACACGAATGCGGCTGTAAGGATCATCCATTTCGAAATTACCGACGGCGTGGTTTGAGCTTGCGAATACGACTCGTTTTACCCCATGCTGTCGAGCTGCTTCGTAAACGTTGTGCGTAGTAGAAATGTTGTTCTTCAGAACATCGGGCCATGGGGTTTCAACTGGAGCGTTGGCTGCGAGATGGACTACTCCGTCGACGCCTTCGAATGCCTTAGACATTGAATCGTAATCGGAACCATCGGTGATCAACGTGGGGACGTCGGGTGCGTGTTCCGAAGTACGAGCGTCAAGCGCTGAGATCTCGAATGAATCCGATATTGCGTTGACTAGCATCGATCCGATTAGTCCCGACGAACCGGTCACTAGAATTTTCATTGTTGAACTCCGTTATGGATGTAGCAGTAATTTATGCCGAGAATCATATCGCTCTTAATGATGGTGATGGTGGATTGTAAATTGCGTATTTCATAAGTGAAAGCCGATAAACCTTTTGTGTTATTAACCTCGTAAAGCATGCGCCAAAATGGCTATGTTGAAAGAGATTTTCATAGGTTAAACGTCATTTTTCTTAGGCTTAGGCGGAGGGCGATTTGCTCCACTCATTAACCCTCTCCCTACTATGGAGAGGGGACGGCTCTGAACGAATCACTCATAATTCGTTCTCAGGATCAGCGAAATTTGGAGAGTCGATTTTCTAGTATGGATATGTGCATTCAGGAGATTTTGTAAGGGATTTTGCGTTAATCATGGTCGCTGCAGCCGCGGCCTTGATTGTATTCCGCCTCATTAAGCAACCACCGATTCTCGGATATCTTCTCGCGGGCGTGCTCGTAGGCCCGTTCGCACTTCAAGGTCGCTTCGTATCCGACACCGAGACAGTTTCGCTTGTCGCTGAAGTTGGACTAGTCGTACTGCTATTCGCCATTGGCGTTGAATTCGGTTGGGAGCGTATTCGTAAAGTCGGTTTCCGAGTCGTATTGATTGGCGCCGTCGAGATCACAACGATGATTTCGCTCGGATATTACTTAGGGCGTGCACTTGGCTGGACTCCCACGACGTCGGTGTATTTGGGTGCAGCCCTAGCGTTTTCAAGCTCGGCAGTTCTCGTTCAGATCCTTCGAGAAAATGGGCAGTTAATGTCGCTTCGTGGGCAGCTAGTAGTCGGCATATTAGTTGTTGAAGATTTCGTAGCAGTCGTATTGCTCGCTGTGTTTTCCGGCTATGCAAATCAGGAATCCGGCGGATCGGTGGAGGTCTGGCCTATCGTCATAAAGATGGCGATATTCGCTGTTGGAGCACTGGTGTTTGGTACGCTGCTCGCACCACGGCTCATGGACCTGTTGGATCATTTGAAATCACGTGAAACGCTGCTTATCGGTAGTTTGGGCATGTGCTTTGGCGTAGGGCTTTTGGCACGTGAGATGGGGCTTTCTGCTGGAGCCGGTGCATTCTTGATTGGGACAGTGCTGGGTGACACTAAGCATCGAGATCAGATCGCCCGATTGATTACACCTGTTCGTGATGTATTTGCAGCTTTGTTTTTCGTTTCGATCGGCATGTTGGTGAACATGGGTGACATACCTGAATATTTCGGTACTGCGTTGATCGTTACTGGGGTGCTAATTGCCGGAAAAGTCTTAGCGGCGACAGTTGGAAGCTTCCTGACTGGTCACGATGGTGAAACATCCGTCAAAGTCGGAACATCGATGCCGCAGCTCGGAGAGTTTTCGCTGGCAATAGCTCGTTCAGGTAGCGAGCATGCTGCGGTTGGTGCGCAACTTTATCCGGTTGTTACGATCAGCACTCTCATGTCTTCGTTTATTTACCCACTGTTGTTCAACTCGAACGGCGTTATCATTTCTGTATTCAGTTGGCTGTTGCCGTCCCGAGTGAAGACCGAAGCTGCGCTATTTTCTTCTGCTATTGATAGGGCAAGACGGGCGATGGCTCCGGTTAAGCCTGCACCTCACTCGTTCGTTCGAGCGATGAGATCGACAGCTGTTAGCTTCGGAATTATTGGCTTGGTGATTGTCGTAGGTGTCCTAATTTCGAACACTGGATTGAGCATTGCGAGCGATCTTGGTATTTCGACTGACTTGGTTGGAATAGCTGTTCTGGCAGCAGTGGTTACGCTGACTGTGCCTGCCGGACTCGTGTTGTGGCGGGTGCTTTCTGATCTTGGGATTCTGCTTGCTCGACGTGCGTTTATTCGATTCAAAATGACCGCTAGAATTCATGCTGCCGAAGTGATTAGCATTGGTATCGTGAGCGTATTTATGCTGACTGCCGGGGTGTGGCTGGTTACCCAACTGTTGCAGATGATACCGGTGGAAGATTTAACGTCACCCACTCCTGCACTAGTGATGGCTTTCAGCGTTGCTTCAACAGCCACGCTTGCAATGAAGATTCATTCGCAGATGGACAAGACGTTCAGGCGAACTCTACTTGGAGATCGCTCGGCTCCCGATGTTGACCCTGGTGCGCCTGATGGGTCGGATTACGCGGGGGATTAGATTTGTCGGTGTGCCAGTGGTGGCGTTGCGGTTTACACGGTTAAAGTGTTTGTCGCGGATCTTGTCATGTAGTGTGTGATCTTAGAAGCAGAATCAATAGAGATTGAAGCCTGGTTCACTGTTCGATCAGATGCCGATGAGGCTTTCCGTGAGTGGGCGGTTGAAGAAGGTTACGGCGGGCAGAAACGTATCCATGCTGGCAAAGGTATGCACGAGAAACGGACGCACCGGAATGGGTGAGTGTCGAACGTGCAGGTACTGAGAGTTGCCGAGTCGAGCTACATAAGCGCCTGTCCTTTTAGTTACGACTAGGTCTCCGGTAACTTCCAAATTGGTGAAACCAGGATTACGAATGGCTCATGACTTAAGTCGAGAGCCATTTTTGTAGTTGGGTCAGGTCGATACTAAACATTCGGCAGTAATCTCAATAGATTGTCGGCCATGATTCCGTAGCCCTCGTTGTTGGGGTGCAGATTGTCTGGTAGGAGATGGGCGTTTTCGGAGTCGAAGACGTCGAGACCGTTGATGTAGTGGATGTTTTTGTCGCCGTATTCCTGAAGCGTTCTGGCAGCTTTTTTAACTTCTACCCGCATCTGCTTCAGCGTGAATCCGACGACGTTTGGCGTGTCTTCACGATCGGGTGAGAAGATCGGTGAGATGAGCGTAATTGGTGTTGTAGGGTGTTTTTCACGGACGATCTGTACGAATCCGAGTATGCCGGGTCTGAACGTGCGCTGGTTCAAGCTGCCGCTATGAATGTTGATACCGAGGCACAGCGAGATTAGGTCGGCTTCTCTATCTCGAATTAGCCGAGCCACCATGGGGTCGATGTGGCACTGTCCGCCGAATCCTAGGCAAGTAAAATCATAGCCACGACTGCGCGCCACGATTGCTGGCCATGTCTTAGTGGGCGAATCGGCAGTGCGGCATTGAGTGATAGAACTTCCGTAGGTGATCCACTTCTTTGTGCTAGATTCGGACGGTTTCAGAGTTTCTGCATTGTCATCGAACGAAAGACTACTGAACCGTATTTCGCCGAACTGCGGCATCCAAAGTTCGATGTCTTTCATTTCAGATCCGAGATTGTCGAAGTGGAACGAAGTTTTATTGTCGGTTTCGGTCGAATCGGCCAACTTACCGTTTACAACAATGTCGATATTGCTTCGGTCTTTGAACGCATCGCACTGCCCTGAGATAGAAGTGGTGTTGCTTCGGAATGAGAGACGCACGCCAGCAGGCATCGCTGCTCGCATGACCAAATTTTCGTCGAAGAGAGTTTTCTCTTGGTACGAGATACGCCACGGCATTACTGTGCCCTCTTTCACGTCCGTCGAAATTGCTCCGGACCATATGAATCGATGGTCGGTTGCTGGAATAACTTGAGGCATGCGTGGCTTTCTGTTTGTTTCAATTTGGGACCGGCGAATCGTAGCAGGGATCCGATGTTTAGTGACCGTTAAGCGAGGGTGCGCATATACTTTTGCTTCGCTGAACTGCACATTGCTAGATAACCGGACAATTAATAAATATGCCAACGCATGTATCTGACGAAATACTTGATCGATTCAGGAAGGTGACTTCCGCCACTGCTTACAGTGGAGTGTGGCGATTGACTCCGCCGGATGGTCAGGAGTGGTTTGCTTCGGCTAACTATCAACTGTGCCTAATGCGAGGGGTGAAGGCGTACACGCCGGGCAAGACGTTGGTGGGGCGTGCGCAGACGTTGCGTTTCATTCCATCGCGTCCTGATTTGCTTGAGCAGACTCGTAAGGGCGGAAATTCGCCTGAGTACTTGGCGATGGGCAAGTGCGGACCAAACGATTTGCTTGTTGTTGAGGCGCACACGTTCGATGAGTATTCATGCATTCTAGGCAATATGAAAACTAGAATGCTGTGGCACAAAAAGGCTCAGGGTTTGGTTACTGACGGAGCTATCAGGGATCTTCAAATGGTTTCTGATGAGTACGGTCTGGCGGTGTTCGCAAAGAACCGATCACCAGCGGGGAACTTGCCATTCTTGGAGTCGTTCGAAGAAGGACGACCTATCAACGTTGGTGGCGTGCTTGTGATGCCGGGGGATGTGATTGTTGGTGACGACGACGGTGTAGTGGTTGTTCCTTCTGATCGTGCTGAAGAGGTTATCGATTGGATCGAGGAGCAGGAAGAGGCCGAGGAATTTGTCATTGGCCTGATCGATGAAGAGCAGGTTTCTCCAGGTACTTACTATCCTATTTCAGGCGATACGAAGGAGCGGTTCAGAAAATGGAAGGCCGAGAAGGGCGAGTAACGCAGGTTGTATCGTTTATTGCCACGTCGTCCTAGCGGACTTCTCGTAATGAAAGTGTTACGGGTGGCGCAGTTCACGATTGGTTACCTTAAATCAAAAAGGCCGGTGCGGTTGCACTAATGAATGGTACTTTCAAAAGGCGCGTGTAACCCGTCGAAATACAGAATGAAATCTCTGCTTTCGTCGGTTGAAAATGGCTTTAGATATCCTGTTTAGTGGCGAGTACCATCTTTGTATTTGGCCTGAAGACGATCAAGCTCAGCGAGCATTATCGCTTGAACCTTTACGTAATCTGCTGAGCCGTAGACGTTGTTCATTTCTCTGGGATCTTGTTCGAGGTCGTAGAGTTCCCACTCTGCTTCGATCGTGATGCTCGGGTCGCCAGTGTCTTCAGGTGTTACGCCGTAGTAGTGAATAAGCTTGTAGCGTTCGTTTCGGACGCCGTAGTTTGGAATTACTAAGTGACCGATAGTGTTCATCCAGTAGCGATAGTACATGCTGGTTTGCCAGTCGTCTGGTGCGTCATTGCTGAGTACTTTACGCCCGGATGTGCCTTGAACTTCGTTAGGTACATCGACGTCAGCGTAGTCCATGAACGTTGGTGCGAAATCAATGTTAAGCAGCATGTCGGTCGCAATCGATCCTGCTTCGATTTCACCTGGCAGGCGTGCCAAGAAGGGCATTCGAAGTGATTCTTCGTACATGAACCGTTTATCGTGCCAACCGTGATCACCAAGGAACATCCCTTGGTCAGAGGTGTAAACGACAAGGGTGTTTTCCGAGAGGCCATGCTCGTCGAGGTAGTCTAGTAGAGTGCCTACACTGTCGTCGACCGCCTGAATGGTGCGTGTGTAGTCGGTGATGTACCGCTGGTACGCCCATTTTCGTTTTTCGTCTTTAGTGATTCCCTCTGGCGGATCGAACTTGAGATTGGGCTTGCGCGTGTCCTCGATCCTGATCGAAGTCATTTTAACTGCTTCCGATCGGGTGTCGTAATCGTCCATCAAGGTGTCTGGCTCTGGGAACTCGCCTTCAATACCGAGGTTTTCGTGACGCTTTGCAGGTATCCATGATGAGTGAGGAGCCTTGTGGTGAACCATCAGGAAGAACGGATCTTCGGTGTCTTTGTCGCGAGAGTCGAGCCAGTCGACGGCAATATCAGTGATGAGATCGGTTACGTAGCCTTCGAGTTGTTGATTGACGCCGTTCTCGATCATCATAGGGTCGTAGTAGTCGCCCTGACCTGGCAGGATGTTCCAGTAGTCGAAGCCTTGCGGGTTGCTCGGTTCATCATTGCCGAGGTGCCACTTACCGATGATGGCAGTTTCGTATCCAGATTTTTTGAGCAGCTTTTGTGATTGGATAGGGCGTGAGCTTTCGATCTTGTCATCGAGGGTTTTCACCTCGTTCACGTGGCTGTACTGGCCTGTGAGAATCGATGCTCGACTTGGTGTGCAGAGTGCGTTGGTGCAAAAGGCGTTCGTGAGTCGTACGCCTTCTTCGGCAAGTCGATCAATGTTCGGGGTGTGGTTGATCTGGCTTCCATAAGAAGAGATGGCGTGTGCGGCGTGATCGTCCGACATGATGTAGAGAATATTAGGGCGAGAACTCAATGACGACTCCGGCGTGTGAATGTTGTAGCGGTGAGTATAACGATCATGTTGTTCGGTTACTCATGGTCTATATGATCGAGATGTGACACGGGCCTATGGACCAAGTTTGATTGAGTTGTGCGAAGACTAGTCTGATCTTGCGCAAACGATGGTTGCAAGCTGGCCAGAACAATGCATGTTCAAAGGTCAGACGGGCCCATGGTGAACATCCAATAAAATCCTCCAAGTTGTTTGGGAATTATGAGACTGGAATCAAATGACATGCTTCAAGATCTTGTGTTGTCCACATATCACTCAACAATGATCACGTTCGGTCAACCGACACCGTTGGCGAAAATTACTAAAACCAACTCGGTGAAGCCATGGTTAGTTACGGTCGAGCAGTAGTTCATTTGACTCCTCGGATTGTTCCGCCATCAGCCATTGCGTAACCAGTCCAGCTTGGGCACAACAAATTGGCCATCACCAATGTCAGGCTCACGTCAACAGAAACAGAAAGGTAAATAGATAATTAGCGCCCATCGTATTGTTGATTATAAGCAATGTTTCAACGAGCACTTCGCTAGCTCAGCGCATACACTTCGCCACCATACATACACGGCCAGTGGCGGTTTTCTTTAACGCCATGACAGCAACGGGAGTCGAATTCGGATGCGTATTGGGATAATGGGTGCTGGTGGTATTGGGAGTGTTGTAGGCGGACTGCTATCGAAGGCGGGGCACGACGTCACTTTGATCGACCAGTGGTGGGAGCACATCGAAAAGATCAAGGCTGACGGCCTCGTCGTCGAGACTCAGGAAGATGAGTACCTCACCCACCCGAATGCAATCCATATCCACGAGCTCCAGCACGAAACGGTACCGTTCGACGCAGCTTTCATAGCCGTGAAGTCATATGACACCGAATGGGCGACAACGCTCATGCTTAGGCACGTTGATCCCGACCACGGCGTGTTCGTCGACTTCCAGAACGGGATCAACGATGAGCGCATGGCGGCAATCGCAGGAGTGGAACGTTCGCTCGGCTGTATCATCACGATCGGTGCTGCGGCCTACGACCCCGGGCGTGGCATACGAACTGATAGTTACCCACTAGGCTTCAAAATCGCTGAGCACAATGGGGCCGATACGTCCAGAGCTCGCGAGCTGGTTGAAGTAATGAGCGCAGTTGCAGACACTGAATTCTCCAGTGACTTGTGGGGTGCTCGTTGGTCGAAACTAATGGTCAACTGCATGGCAAACGCTCTTTCAGGCGTAAGTGGATACGGTACTACCGAAGTGCGTACGGAACTTAATCCCCTGAGAATCGGAATTCAGCTGGGTGCAGAGGTTGCACGAGTAGCTAAGGCAAAAGGTATCAACTTGTACTCGGTGCTCGAACTTCCTGCTGAGTCGATCATCGACGCTGCCGAAGGACGCAACGTTGAAGAGGTCGAAGCTGCATTCATGGAGGCAGGTAAACGGGGTGGCGTCGGTGGCGTGCCGTCGTTCGGTCAGGACGTTCGAAAAGGCCGACGTAACGAGATTGACTACCTGAATGGTCTCGTGTCGGATTTTGGAAAAGAGCTTGGTGTGCCGACTCCGTTCAACGACAAGATTGTAGAGATCGTTCACGATATGGGAATTGATTTCAAAGGCGAACCCAAAAACATTCAGCCGCTTGTCGACATGCTGCCGTAAGCGTTCGTTCGAGAACTTCATACAATCCCGAAAAATAAAAAAGTAATATGACCTTCAAGATTGCATTGGTTGGCTGTGGTGGTATGGGGCGAAGGCACGCCCACGGATACATCGAACTTAGAAAGTATTTCGACACTGTAGAGATGTCGGCAGTATGTGATGTGCACGCCGATGTGGCAGCTACGGTTGCCGACGAAATTGGCGACGCCACAGGATCACGACCGGATATTTACACAGACTTCGACCAGATGCTGTCTGATGCTGATATCGATGGCGTAGCGATCGTCACGAGCACGCCGATGCATCACATCTTCGCAATCAAAGCGATGAAGGCTGGGCTGCACGTTATTACCGAGAAGCCGATGGGTCTCACATTGAAGGCTTGTCGAATGATGCGTGATGTTTCGAAGTCGACCGGCAAGGTAATGGCTGTTGCTGAAAACTACCGTCGTGATCCTATGAATCGACTAACTCGTGCGTTGATCGATGCCGGTGCGATTGGCACGCCTTACTTCGCGCTTGATATCGGTGTCGGCAGTTCCAATGGCGCAGTAATGCACAGCACTGTTTGGCGTGCGAAGAAGGTTCAGGCTGGCGGTGCTCCGCTGGATGCCGGCGTGCACAACGCCGATATGCTGCTTTATCTTCTCGGCGGTGCGAACAGCGTGTATGCCGAGACCGCTATCAATGAATCGCAGCGAACGCTTCGACCTATGAACGAGGTCGCTCCGGCGCTGGCTCAAATGTACAACCACCGAAAAGAAGACGGTTACGAAAATGGCGATACTGTTGAGCAGACAGCGGTCGACACGGCGTTTGGCGTAATTCGGTTTAAGTCGGGAGCCATTGGGCAGCTGCTGATGACCGATACTTCGCATGGACAGTCGTTAGGAGTTTCGACTATTTCTGGCAGCGCTGGAACGATGTATCGGCCAGCGAGTCGATCTGGGCAGTCGCCTCGAATCGTTCGAAACGACGGAACAGAAATTACTGGCGATTCGTTATTGGATTTGGTTCCGTACTTCGAGCTTGACGACACGATTTCTATTCTGTGGAATGGCGCTCGTCGGATCAGTTCGTACGATATGGATTTCCGAGAGATAGATTCAAAAATATTGGCTTACGAATATCTCGATCTGGTTCAGGCTGCCGAGTCGGGTGGTCAACCGGAAGTCGGGTCGCAAGAAGGTATGGACGCTCTAGCTCTTGCCTACGCTTTGATGGAGTCTGGTGCGTCTGGCGCTCCGGTTACTCTCGAAGATGTGGCTGAAGGGCGTGTGTCGGCGTTCCAAGATGAAATCGACGTTGAGATGGGTATTTAGTTAGCAATTATGGGCTGGCTGGAGTAGTTCATTTGGTCAAACGAGTAGTTAAGTACAGGGTACTGAGTGCGCTAATAGTTTTTCTCGCGATTCAGATCGTGACGTATGGTC
>JAPKCH010000064.1 GCA_026421185.1 Dehalococcoidia bacterium
AGTACGTTGTATCGTCCTCTACAATTGAATCTTGGTATTTGGTGGTGACTCATGCTTATTACTGCAAAAGCCAGTATGGCCTTTAGTTTTGACGACATGTTATTCCTCCTATTTTCGATTGCTTTGCTTCAACCAATAATTATTATGGGTAATTCTCCATTTAATAACTTGAGTAATTAGAGTGCAAAGATGGGTGCTGGGATTCGACAATTGAGCGTCAGTATTCGACAAAATAACTCATAAAGTCGAATCAATATTAAGCTCTGTCGAATTTGTAAGGATCGGTGAAATAAATCATTGCAGAATCGCTGACACTGGGAAAAATTCTACACCGGTGACAACGGCTAGCTGTTTTTAGCAAATTGTGGCAGGAAAGGGCGTTAATGCTGCCTATACTCCGCGACGCGGACCGGCCGGTGATCGTCGATGTCGTCGATATTGAGGCCCCTGCGCCGCAGACGTGGGATCTTACCGGCTGGGTCCAGTCCTACTGACCATGGCCTTTCGAACAAGGAGCTACGATCGTGTCCACCAAGCAACACCTCTCGGCGGTCGATGGACGCGCCGACGCGTCCTGCCACCGTGTCGTTGGTGGCGCTCACCTGGTTGGAAGTGTTCCACGCGACTCAGCTGCGGAAGTCATCGAAACCTGCACTCACCATCTAGGCGCACATCTCGCCGCGATCCCAGACGGCGAGACCGGCAACCGGCTTGACTGGACCACGTTCCAAGCCGTCCACGTGTTTCACCCCAACCCGGCGCTGGAGACGGTTTCCCAGCCAGCCTCCTTCGCCGAGAACCCGAATGCTTGGCGGCCGAGCGACCTTGAAGAGGACGCCTGGATCTTTCGCGTGCGCGACGGCGTAGGTATGCCGCACTTTGACTCGCTTGGGTACGTCGAGACGGCCGTTGAGTCGTACGAGGTATTCAAGGAATTGCGAGCACAGGGCATCGTCCGACGAGATGTCAGATTCCAAGTGTCTTTGCCCGCGCCGCAGAGCGCCGTTTCGTGGTGGTTTCACGATCCTGATGACGCGGACCGGGTCAATGCGGCGTACACGCTCGCGATGGCCGACGAAGTCCGGCGTCTTTGCGACGCGATCCCCCACGATGATCTGACCATTCAGTGGGACGCGTGCTGGGAGACCGTGGTCTTCGACCAACTCTTCGACTGGGCGCCGTCGGGCGACCCAATGGAACGTATCGCAATGCAGACACCCGTCATCAGCATGGGGATCCCCGACGAGGTCGTGGTCGGGTATCACTTCTGCTACGGAAGCATGCACGACGAACACTTTGTCGAGCCCACCGACCTCAGCAGGTGCGTCGGACTCTCCAACTTCGTGGTCAACAACTCCGGCCGACGGATCGAATTCGTGCACATGCCGGTCCCCATCGACCGCGATGACGACGCGTTTTACGCCCCACTTCGAGACCTTCGTATCGGCGGCTGTGGTGTGTATCTCGGACTCGTGCACTACGAGGACGGCGGAGAAGGCGCCAAGCGACGAATCGAAGTGGCGCAGCGGTATCTCCCACACTTCGGCGTGGCTGCAGAATGCGGGTTCGGCAGGATGGATCCTGCGGACGTGGTGCCGCTACTCGTTGCTCACAGTGAAGCAGCGGACTCGCTCTCGACGCCGTAGCGCGTGATGCGATACCAACTCCGGCCGGGTCCTGAGCTATGACCGCGTCTGCCCCGAACCGCAACGTCTCCGTTCTGTCGTACCAGATCGTCATGGCGACGACCTGCTAGACGCGGCCAAGTGGTCCGATCGGAAACTCGCGATACCCAACATGCGGTGCTCGAACTGCACGGTGGAATGACTAGTCTGACGCAGACCCCTACAAGTTCACTAGTGTCAAGGACGCCCTCTCCCTCTCCGATGGGTTCCATGAAACGGGCGGTCATCCCTTTTAGCGGTATTTATAAAGCGCTCGCAAGCTGTCAATCGGCGCAAGTGAATAATGTCTAAAGAAGGAGTTGGCTACAATTTAAACCACTCTTGCACAGGCTTCTGGCGTACAAGCAAGGGCTGGTTGAGCGGCAAAATTCAGCTTCCGAATGGTTAAGCCGAATACGAAGAGCGAGGATTGAATACGCGAGATTCACTTGATCAAATCGAGCAATGCGAGTGAAAAAGTCGAGGTTATTCTAGTACCTATCACCAACGTCCTATTATGAAGCCATTCTTCTCATCTCGATCAGGACCCTGTCCCAAAACACAATCATAGGCTATTCCAACTCGACGCTTGAGTGAGTTTTGCCAACTAACAAGGCGTTCATCCATCATGTGACAAATTGATTTGTATTCCGACATTGATCCCAGATCGACAAACTCGTTTGGGTCCTCGTATAAATCAAACAGCTGCGGTCGTAAATTCCAATAATAGATATACTTCCATCGACGACTTTTAATCATGATTGCACGACACATGTAGGGATCCAATCCTAGGCGGTTTCTAACTCCCTGATCCGAGTAGTCCAATTCACTGACCGCAAACTCCCGCCAATTTGCGGCAGTGGCTTTGAGCTCCAACAGTGGTAACAATGAATGTCCTTCGAGTCGTTCATGGCAGGTGCCAGCGCCGGTGAGTTGGATAAGGGTTGGAAGTATATCGACAGCTTCTACGAACTCGTCTCGCTTCATTCCGCGAGTCGTGTCATTCTCGACTCCCGGTGCAGCAATTATTAGTGGAATTTTTACTGAGGCGTCATGAAAGAGATATTTTTCACCTAGCCCGTGGTCTCCCAAGTAATCTCCATGATCACTCGTGAAGATAATAATTGTATTTTCGATTAATTCTCGCTTTTCTAAAACCTCGAACAACCGACCTAGGTGATCATCTATTTGTTTGACCAATCCCATATAAGCAGGAATGACGGTTTCCCGAACATCAGTTCGGCGGAATGTCTGGCTATATTCCGATTGTGTAAACGCCTGGTAGACGGGGTGAGGATGCTTAAGCTCAATTTGATTTGAAACCACAGGTTGTACGTCACTGGGTCCGAACAGATTGTGGTAAGGCTTTGGTGCAATTACAGGCCAATGCGGCTTGATATAACTCAGGTGAAGACACCACGGTCGATCCTCGGTCTCGGTTATAAAATCTATTGCCCTGCGTGTGATAAAGGCTGTTTCGGAGTGTTCTTCGCTCACGGCAGCTGGAAATCGTGCGCTACGAAGGTTCCAACCGTCGTGGATTTCCCCATTTGGGGCGATACTGCTGTTTGCGCAACTTTGCCAAGGATTCGCAGTATCGTAGCCTAGGGATCTCAAGTAATTTGAGTAACCGTGATCGTTTGGGGCAACAGAACAGACTAGGGCTCCTTCATGAATCTCATAGGGCTCGAAGCCACCGTGTTGTGAGGCTTTCGCATATGCTGAGTTCATATCTACACCAAGCCTCCGCAACTCCGACTCCTTCTTAAAACTATGACTCTTGCCCACTACCGCAGTCCGGTATCCAAGTGGTTCTAGGTAATCAGAAATCATTTGCTCGTCTAGTCGCGTAGCGTAGCGTCTTCATAACCCATAACACCGTGACTGGATAAATACCGCCCACTATAGAAGCTCGCGCGGGACGGAGCACACTCAGGAGCTTGGTAGTATGCGTTAGTGAATTGAACACCACGCTTCGCAAGGCTATCTATGTTTGGTGTATCTAATGTCGAGTGGCCATAGCAAGACAAGTAATCCTGCCGTAGTTGGTCACACATGATAAACAATACGTTAGGTTGCTTGGTCATAGTTCATTTAGATTGATTCTGGGCCCAGTTGCTAGCTAGTTTTCGTTCTGCAGGTTTAGCAACAGTTTTTATTCACTCTCCGAAATTTTGAAAAGGTTATTTTGCCCTATCACAGACCCGTATACGGCACTGTCAGTGACGCCATGGCTCGAGCGTATTGGTTGCAGTAAAATTGAACTCAAAAAACTCGTAACCGATTGTAACAAAACGGACAGCCCGGGTTCGGCTTTGGCTAAAGCTTCGAGGCTGGGACTCTTCGGTGTGGAAGAGGACTATGGAAGCTACAAAAAGGATTGCAATTGAATCGCCCCCAGTTTGCGAGTCACTGATACTTTCAGTATCTCCGCCTGGAATTGCGCCAGTATTGTTTAACAGAATATCGATATCTTCTACATTTTCGACAAGCTCGGAAATACCTTCACTCTCGCTTAAATCATAGTGAATATATCTGAACGTCTACATCATCATTGAATAGTGTTATAGCTATTTTTGCATCTGATAAATCCTGTTTGCTCCGCGATACAAGAACTAGATGTGTTCCTTCCTGGGGAAAGGACTTGGCAATCTCAACTGAGGTTATGGCTTGTGAAAAAAGCCAGCAGGTTTGCCAGCAGGCTGAAACAACATCATTCTGTTGTATAGATATAGAGGTGCATCTTGAACCGTCCACATGACTACATCTCCATCTCCATCATTAAAGTGCTCGTGATAAGACCAGCTTGGACAGGAGAACGAGTCACAGGTTGTCCAGTCAATTCTGTACTGATCTATGGTCGAGTAACCGTCACCCTTCACGATAAAATACATCGAAGAAGGGGTGTGGCGATGCATTTCGATCTTCTCCCCTGGTAAGAGCAGGTGGATCGTCGCCCACATACCAGGGATAGATGAACTATTAGGAGAATCTGTCCCCCTTAAAGAGACATATCGCGTATTGCCGTCCCACTTTGGATCGTCCCGGTAGCTTTCCAATCTTTCCATTGCGTCCTTGAATGACCATAGAGCTGGTCTGACACCTGCGGTAGTCGAACCCTCGACAAATTCGTCGTGATTTTCAAATCTACCGGCTTCGCTATCGATCGGAACAAACTCAGTGGGCAACTCATAGGGATTAGATTTGTCAGTCATAGATATTTCTCCATTAGATAACTTAAGTAATTAGAGTTCAAAGATGGGTACCGGGATTCGACAATTGAGTGTCAGTATTCGACAAAATAACTCATAAAGTCGAATCAATATTAAGCTCTGTCGAATTTGTAAGGATCAGTGCAATGAATCATTGCACAATCTCTGACACCGAGCAAAATTCTACACCGGTATGAGAAATGTATGATCGGCTACTTAAGGTAGAGTGTGATAATCAATCAGTACAGATAGTTCCGTCTCTAGAGTCTCGTTATTACACGGATCCGGAAATTTTCGAGCGAGAGAAAGTCGAAATTTTTCAGAAGAGTTGGATTTGCGTAGGGCATCAGTGTATGGTCGCCACGCCCGGGCAGTACTTCGTTTCGCGGATTGTTGACAAAGAAGTACTAATTGTAAGAGCGAAGAATGGCGCTCTCCATGCGTTTCACAATTCATGTAGGCATAGGGGGCATCGGCTCGCAATCGATTCGGGGACCTGTAATAGATTCGTTTGCCCTTATCATGCTTGGACATACGACCTCGACGGGCAGCTTCTTGGTGCGCCCAATTCTAGAAATGTAGCGGATTTTGATGGTTCTAAATTTCGACTCAATCCCGTCAGATTAGAATTACTGGCGGGTGCAATATTCGTGAATCTTGATGACGCAGCTCCTGATATGGTTGATGTATATGGTGATGTCGAGTCAGAAATATTAGTAGCCAAGCCAGGCATCAGTGAACAAGAGCTTGTTATAGACAATCCCCACCCGCATCGTTGCAATTGGAAGGCGTCGGTTGAAAACTTTTCTGAGTGTTACCACTGTGGACCTGTCCATAAGTACTTAACTAGTAATGTGATTGATCCAACCACCTATAAACTTACAGCACAAGGACTAATTCAACGCCATCAAATAGAGGCGTATGAAAACAATATGGTTCAGAGAATTTGGCATTTCTGGCCGAATACCGCGATAGGTCTATATCCTATACCCGGTTTCGGCACCACCCTGTGTATAAGACATATGTATCCAATTGACCACAAGAACTCGATTTACCACTACAGATGGTTTGTTGATCAAGGGAGTTCTCACGCTCCCGTGGCAGAGTACGCGGAAATTCATGCCAAAACAACAGTGGTCGAAGACGGGCAAGTTGCAGAGGGGGTGCAATACGGTATGGAGCATTGTGGCTACAAACAGGGATACTTGCTGGCGGACCCGAATCATGCGATGTCGTCTGAACATGTCATAGTACATTTTCAGGCGCTGGTTAGAGCGGCCTTAGAAGCAAGTGAGTGACATGATCGGCGGTAGCAGGATCTCGGGCGCAAGATGCCTTGCCGAGACACTTTCAGGATACGGAGTCACTCATATTTTCATGGTGCCCGCTGTACTACGTCGTTCGATGGCAGAAATGGAACGATATACTAAGATTAAGAATATACATACCCACGGTGAAAAGTCAGCAGCCTACATGGCCGATGGGTATGCTCGAGCATCCGGGCGGCCGTCCGTCTGTATGGCTCAACAAACAGGAGCACTAAATCTAGCAGCAGGTTTGCGGGACGCCTGGCTTGCACGGTCTCCTGTGATCGCGATGACAGGTGGTAGTAGACCAGACCAACGGTTTCGAGGCCTCTATCAAGAGGCCGAAGACTTTCCAGCATTTGAACCCTATACAAAGTGGAATGCTTCGGTCTACTCTATAAATCGATTCCCGGATATGCTGCGACAGGCATTTCGAACAGCTACTAGTGGGAACCCGGGTCCAGTACATTTGCAGTTTGAAGGCCAGGAAGGCGAAATCGATCAACAGGAAGGTGACATAGCTGTAGCGATCGATAGGGCATTCAAAAATGTTCCTCCCTTTCGCCCTATGCCCGATCCCGAACTGATTAGGGACGCAGTTGAGTTAATCTGCGGCTCTAAGAAACCAGTATTAGTTTGTGGAGGAGGAGTCAGGCATTCGAGAGCAGGCGAGATGTTGGTTCGATTTGCCGAAGCGGCCAACATTCCAGTTGCTACGACGCTTAACGGTCGAGACTCGATACCCAGTACGCATCCGCTATCGATGGGAACAGTTGGAACTTACTCACGACCCAGTGCCAATCAATGCGTTCACCACGCCGATTTAGTAATTTTCGTCGGCTCAAGTGTTGGTAGTATGTCAACTAACTTCTGGCGTCTTCCGCAGTCTGGGATTCAAGTTATACAAATTGACATTGAAGGTGAAAATATTGGAAGAAACTATTCCGTAACTGTTGGGATTCACGCAGATGCCCGTGTATCCCTAGAGGCTCTTTGCACGGAATTTAGCAAACAACCTAGCCAACCAGAACGCGCAAGTTGGGTAGTAGAGAATCAAGGGCGTTACGAGGACTGGTCGAAAGCCAGAAGTTCAATTATTAAGTCGAATGATGTACCTATCCGACCCGAACGTGTTTGTGGTGATTTAAGCCAGCTCTTACCAGAAGACGCTATTTTGGTAGTCGATACAGGGCACGCAGGTATGTGGATGGCGAGCATGTATGAAAACAATCATTCGTCACAATCCTTTATCCGCAGTGCAGGTCACTTAGGATGGGCATTTCCAGCCGGTTTAGGAGCAAAATGCGCGTGCCCAGATCGACCGGTAGTGACCTTCACTGGTGATCTTGGGTTTTGGTACCACATAGGGGATGTAGAAACAGCTGTTCGGTGGGGCATTAATGCGATAACAATCGTTAACAACAATAGTTCGGGAAATCAATCAAAGCGCGGTTTTGCTATTGCGTATGACAACGAGCCGACTGAACGCTCCCGAGAACTTTGGGTGCATGAAGAGGTTAGCTTTGCCGATATCGCCAATACCATAGGGGCGTTAGGTATTCGCGTATCACACCCTGACGAGTTCGGTGACGCGTTGTCAACCGCTCTGTCATCGAATAGACCTGCAGTTATTGATGTGGTCACGGATATGGAAGCGACAGCCCCGTTGGCTTGGGACGCCGAAAATTGGATGCAGAGATACTAAGATTATGACTGAAACGCCGCCCGAGCACTTGTCAGAACCGTTATCTTTAGATCCATCCTGCTGGAGTCCACAGGACATATATTACTTAAATGCTGCGCTGATTGTGCCACGGCCAATTGCGTGGGTTAGTACGCTATCTTCTGATGGCGTATCTAATATCAGCCCGCACTCTTATTTCAATGGCATTTCGGATGACCCGCCGTATGTCATGTTCAGTATTGAAGGTGAGACCGACACTTATGCGAATTTACGGGATATCCCTGAATGTACCATTAGTTTTGTAACCGAAGATCTTGCTAGTGCTATGGAACTCTCAGCGGTGAAATTTCCGTCAGACGAAGACGAGTTTGAGTGGGCAGATTTAGAAAAGTTAGAATCGGAATGCGTTCGGCCAGCGAGGCCCAAAAGTGCGAAGGCCTGTCTAGAGTGCTTGGTAGATCGAATAATCGACGTGGGCAATGTAAACCACATGATAATTCTAAAAGTCGTTCACTATCATGTGTCGCCGGAGATTTGGGATAAAGGTAGGATTAATATGGAAACCTATCGTCCAATTGGAAGACTTGGCGGACAATACACAAAAATGGGAAGCCGGTTTAAACAGCGGCGCCCAACGTGGATTGAAATTAGGAACGCTAACTCAACTGGGGTAAAACAGTCTGTCGAAGTGACTAGTTGCGACTAAAATGTCTGTCGGACGGCTATTCCAATATTTTTGCGTTCTTCCAGCGGAGTAACTCCAAATACCCTCTGGTAACGTCTCGTGAAGTACCCTTGCGATGAGAAACCACTCGCGATAGCGACATCCAGAATGGGCAATCCCGTCTGCATGAGCAACGCACGGCCATGCTGTAATCTAAGCCAAACGTAGTGTTCTTGAGGTGTGCACCCATAATGGGATTTAAAGTACCGCTCCAACTGCCTTTGGGCGACGGCAACCCTAGAAGAAATCTCCGGAATGGGAAGTGGCGATTCAATGTTGTCCTGCATAATTTTTATCGCGTTCGCCAATTTCGGAGACACGGCAGCAGCTCGAATTTCGTCAGACATTTTCTGCTGATCTCCCGGTGTTCGCATTCGGTCATGAATAAGTTGATTCAAGATACCTATCGCTAGTTCGTTTCCGTGTTCTTTTGCGATTAGCTGGACCATCATGTCTAGTGCGCCTCCACCACCGCTGCAGGTAAATCGATTTCCATCAATCTCGTATACATTTCGAGTAACCACAAGATTCGGAAATAACTCGATAAGTGTCGGTCTATCTTCCCAGTGAATGGTGCATTTGAAGTCATCCAATAACCCTGCCTTCGCCAATATATATGTACCTGTACCGATAGCCCCAACACCGACATTTTTACCCGCAAGGGTATTCAAGTGTTTAGTGAGTACTTCTGCGTTGTATGTCTTAGCATGGAAACTTGCGCATACGAAAAAGTAGTCAGGCTCCGGACTAACATCAATGGCGTAGTTAGGCATTATCGGAATGCCATTACTTGCTGTGATCAGAGACTGTTCTTCACCAACTACTGACCAATGGTAAAGATCCTTATCAGTTAATCGATTGGCTACGCGCAAGGCCTCTATGCCCGCGGTAAAGGACATAAGATTGAAACCAGGAAGAATAAAAAATTGGAGGAATTTCCCCACACTATCCGACAATAGCGTAACTCCTAAGTCAAAAGCAGTTAATAATTGCAAACTAAATCAAGAAGCTATCACTTATCCTCAGATATCGACAAACATTAATAAAACACGTACAAGATACCATCACCGTCTGTTGTTAGCGGACCTTAACTGCGCTCCACTATTAGAGCGCAAAGATGGGTGCCGGCACTCGACGAATGAGGGCCAGTATTTGACAAAATAACTCACCAAGTCGAATCAATATTAAGCTCTGTCGAATTTGTAAGGATCGCTGCACTGCAGG
>JAPKCH010000016.1 GCA_026421185.1 Dehalococcoidia bacterium
GCGTTTCGGTTGCCCTTGCGGGCACGGGTATGTTTTTTCTTGGGGAGTGGAGGCATATCTATATATCAAGGGCGTTAGCCCGCTCAGTCTACGGATTCTGCGCCTTTTTCAATTAGTCCTGCAAGACCTGCCCAACGCGGATCTACAGAACTTTTGACGCACGAACATTCAATTGTATTGCGATTAACTGTGCAAATGGGGCAAATTCCCAAGCAATCTTCTTTGCAAAGTATCGCAATTGGAAGTGCGCTGAGAAGAGCCTGGCCGAGTCCTAAGGTTAAATCTAAAGAATTTTGTTCATCAATAACCAACGCCGGATCATACAAATAATACTCTTCAGCAGGCGTAGAACTAATATCACCCATCAGATTAGCGTTCGTCGGAGAGAACTCTTCTTCCATCGTAACGTTCACATCTACAGTCGCAGGCTCTAAGCACCGAACACACGAATCGTGCATTATCGACTCAAAATCACCGCTCACAAGTACCGAAGCGTCAGTCCTCATCAAACGAACCGAACCATTGATCTCTTTTATCGAACGACCGTCAATAAGGATTCGTTCGTTCTCAATCTCATACTGCTCACTATCACCGAGGCTCCCGGTAAGCAAACTCGCAACGTTATAGATCATCTAGCTCAAATCCCTCTTCACAGGACTCACATGTGTTGCACACGCTGTTAGAAGATGTGTGTACACCACAACCTACTCTAAACACCAGCATTCACGTAAGCAAGTGTTTACGTAGTAAGCGGCAGGCGTGCGAATGGTGTGGGTGAGCCTACCACCTCTCCGAAGCCCGAATCGACACCATCGCCGAACGCATCATTAATCCACCGATCTGCCAGAATATAGCGAACTAACTGCCATAAGAGTGGGCATATTAATTTAGCCTTATGATGTGTATTTAAATATGTCAGAAGGCGATAAGCTAAATATATAAATCGACTCAGGTGCGAAGCAACGGAAATATGAAGCCAACTAAAAAAAAGAAACCGATGTCGAACCAGGCACGGTTCGTATTCGGAGGCGTAATCGGTGTGGCAATCTCTGTTCCAATTTTCGGTGGAATCGATAGCGCTCCCGTGAAAGCCATTCTCATGATTGCGTTCGCTGGAATCATGGGCTACGCACAAGTAATCGCAGGAAAAGATACGGCCGGCGCGCGCAAGTTCACTCGCTGGGCGATTACTGGAGGAATACTCGCAATGGCGGCCGGAATTGTTGCGTTCCTCCTCTACACATAGTCACGAGATTACTTTCCGACCCATCGCTTCCGCAGATGTACAAAATCTATTTCGGTGTTAGCGAGAGTCAGAAGTTGGACTGGTAGTTCATTCTGGGTAAGTGATCGAAAAGCCGAGTGAGTCTAGATAAAATTTGGCGAGTCGGTTCACATTGTTGGCGACAAGAATGATTTGATAAAGATCTGTCATATCGATTGCTCCTTTAGCTTCATTCTTCTTCGTATGACTATGAATTTATCTTAGGAACTGGAACAGGTCTTCTAAAGGTTTTCACCTAAAACGATTGCGAATATCATGGGTGAACCTGAGGAATCTATTAGTTTAGCTGGGGCAGTGTTAACTTTTAGATATCGACTGAACCAGCCATTTCAAATCTCGTAGGAGTTAGTCACGAACCACTCAATGTCATACGGTTCCATCAACCTTGCCGATAATATCGAATTTCTTTCCGGAATTTCAAATGATTCGGTGAATCTGATTTATATCGATCCGCCATTTAATACTGGTGCGAAACAGTCGATGACGAGTCTAAAGACCATTCGTGACGAGAAGGGGGATCGCACTGGATTTGGTGGAAACCGATATCGCACGGAACGGGGTGAGAGTCGGTCGTATCTCGATACGTTCGATGACTACATAGGATACTTAGCACCTCGACTTGAAGAAGCACACCGTATATTGACTGCCGACGGATCTTTGTTTCTTCACATCGATTATCGTGAATCGCACTACTGCAAAATTGTGCTGGATCAGATTTTTGGACGTGACTCGTTCATGAACGAAATCATATGGTCTTATGACTACGGTGGTCGGTCGAAACGTAAATGGCCTGCCAAGCACGACTCGATCTTTTGGTACGCCGTGGATCCGAAGAACTACACGTTCAATTTCGATGCGATCGATCGAATTCCGTACCTGGCTCCATCGTTGGTCGGAAAGGAAAAAGCCGCGAGAGGTAAAATTCCGACCGATGTGTGGTGGCAAACGATTGTGCCGACCAACGGAAAAGAACGAACTGGGTATCCGACCCAGAAGCCGTTGGCGATCCTTGAACGAATCGTAAAGGTTCACTCGAATGCGGATGAAATGGTTATGGATTTCTTCGCTGGATCAGGAACGACTGGGGTAGCCGCAGCGAAGAATGAGCGGTTTTTCACTCTGGTTGATGCCAATCCTGAAGCTGTTCAGGTGGCAGTAAAACGACTGGCTAAGTATTCGCCGGAGTGTGTTGGGTTTACGCCGGATTCGAGATTGGCTTAGACGGCTCCAGAGTTGAATGGCGGTTAGAGGTCTCCGATTAGTTCTCTTGAAATTACCATTCGTTGAATTTCCGATGTTCCTTCGTAGATTTCTGTGACCCGTTGGTCGCGATAGATTCGCTCAACGGCTGAAGGCTTGAAGTAGCCGACTCCGCCGTGAATCTGAACTGCTTTGCTAGCAATTCTGCCTGCAGCTTCCGAGGCGTAGAGCTTTGCCATTGCAGACTCTTTGGCATGCGGGAGTTCTGCGTCGTAGAGAGCGGCGGCACGGTAGGTAAGTAAACGGGCCGCATCGAGTTCGACTGCCATATCGGCCAGCATGAATTGGATTGCCTGACGAGTCGCTATTGGCTTGCCAAAAGTAACTCGCTGCTTCGAGTAGGATAGGGCTGCGTCGAGCGCACCCTTTGCGAGACCTAAGCATTGAGACGCAATCATGATTCGGCTTGAGTCGAGAATTTTGAGAGCCAGTTTGTATCCTTCGCCCTCTTCTCCGAGTCGGTTATCCACAGGGATACGGCAGTTGTCGAATACGAGTTCTGCTGTGGCGCAGCCCTTCATTCCCATCTTCCCGTGTTGCGGATTAATGGTGAACCCTGTCGTTCCTTTTTCGACAACTACAGCTGTTACACCTTTGTGACCAGCTTCTTTATCGTGATTCGTGAAAACTGAGAACACGTCAGCAACTGCGCCGTTCGTGCAAAACAATTTCGAACCATTCAAAATGTATTCATCACCGTCTCTAGTCAGAGACGTTTCCAGGGCTAATGCGTCTGATCCGGTGCCTGGTTCTGTAAGAGCAAATGCAGCGATTTTTTCGCCAGATGCAAGAGAAGGCAGCCATCGATTGCGCTGCTCATTAGAACCGCCGTGGTATATGGTTTGTGATCCTAGCGATACGTGGGTAATCAACACTGTGCTGGTTGATCCGCAAGCTGCCCCAACCTCTTCGAGTACGACCATGAAGTCCTTGTACTCTCCGCCTGATCCACCGAATTCTTCCGGAATAGTCATTCCTGTGAGACCAAGTTCGGCGAGTCCCCGGAATTGTTCTATAGGGAATTCTTCCTTTTCGTCTACCTCATCAGCTCGTGGAGCTAAATTGGCGGCAGAGAATTCCCTAATGGTCGTAGCCAACATAGTTTGCTGTTCGTTGTAGAACGGCTGCATCTTTGAATATTCCTGAGTTTTGATTAGGGGCTTATGTGCCAGTCACGAATATGCTTGAAGTGAGATTCGCTAGAGGTAACGATACACCGCCGTGGGATGTTTTCGATAATTCACAGAGCGACATATGCATTTATAGCTATGAGGGGGTAAGGGTAGACTTAGGAACTGAATTCTCCTGTTGTTTATATATGATTTTCAGCAGGTCGAGAACGCTAAGTGATCGGAAATTTTGTTGAGAATACTTGGAATTGATCCGGGACTTACCAATACAGGCTATGGCTTGATCGACATTGAGGGTCATGACTTTAGGGCCGTCGAAGGTGGTGTGGTGAGGACAAAATCAGATCAGCCAATGTCAAAGCGACTTTTTTCTATTTACTCAGTTATTCGAGATGTGATTCAGGAATTCAAGCCTGATGAGGTTGCGATAGAAGATCTTCACGCTAGATTTGCAAAGACCGCACTTTTACTTGGGCACGCTCGTGGTGTTGCTGTGATGGCGGCAGGCGAGGCGGGACTGCAAGTGTTCGATTATCAGCCAACTCGCGCAAAGAACTTGGTCACCGGCTCAGGTAGGGCTGATAAAGAACAGGTGCAACAGGCAATCGCAGTTCATTTGGGTAACGCCGACGCCGCTAAAAACGAGCACGTTGCCGACGCGTTTTCAATTGCTATCGCACATGCAGTTATGATCGGCAGTTCTGCGGTCGCAGCAATAGAAGCATCGAAGTAATATTCAACAAAAATGATCAGCTACATTACAGGAAAAATAAGAAGCCTTTCGAGAGAACCTGGCCGAGCCGTGATTATCGCTGGCGGGGTTGGATATGAGATTAGCTTACCGGCATATGTCTATCAATCACTTTCCAATGACGGGATTGGTGAAGATTCCAACGTTGAACTTGAGATTTACTACCACGTCACAGATCGCCAACCGAAGCCGATGTTGGTCGGGTTCAGGCACCCAAGTGAGAAACAATTTTTCGAACAATTGATTCAGGTTGAAGGCATTGGTCCGGCTAAGGCCGCTGCGGCTCTTGTATTCCCTGTCTCAACAATTGCTTCTGCAATCGAGACCGAAGATCTCGGATCGCTCCAGCGATTGCCAGGGATCGGTAGTCGAGCCGCACAGAAGATTGTCGCAACGCTCAAAGGCAAAGTGGCCGCAACCGCATTGCTTCAGGATGCTGGTACGTCAGAGCCTGGTCAAGTGGTCACTGCTTCGGATGCGCGCTCAGAAGCTATCGAAGCGTTAGTTACTCTTGGCTATCGTCCGACCGAGGCACAAGATAAGGTCGATGATGTGATTCGTCGAACCCCTGAGGTTACGGATGATTTGCAAGATTTAATGCGAGAGATTTTCAAGGCGCAGGTTGCGACACAGGAGTGATTTTCTCTTGATCGACTTCATCGCTTGAACCTGTAATTACGGAGCAAATGAGTGGCTTCTGGCCCAGACGAAAATGGACGCGAGCGAATTGTTCAGGCGAGTAGCCCGGCAGCCGATGCCGATAAACTCGCAGGTGACCAGGCGCTAGAAGAACGTTCCGAAGCGATGATGCCAGACGCTGAAATACCGGTTGATTATGCGGCAAAAGACCTCCGCCCCCGTAGATTTCAGGAATACGTTGGACAACGGGCTGTAGTCGATAGTATTTCAATTGCAGTGATGGCTGCTAAGAAGCGTGGAGATACTCTCGATCACGCATTATTCCATGGCCCTCCCGGTCTTGGTAAAACAACGATTTCTCAGATCATCGCCCGTGAACTAGATTCGCAACTTATACATACGTCAGGGCCGGCTTTGGAGCGACCTGCAGATGTTGTTGGCTTACTGTCAAATCTTAAAGTCGGCGACGTTCTGTTCATAGATGAAATTCATCGTCTTTCGCACGCTGTAGAGGAATACCTATATTCGGCAATGGAAGATTTTAGAGTCGACTTCATGACGGGTTCAGGGGCGTTCGCTAAGAGCATTAATTTGCCGTTGCAACCGTTCACTCTGATTGGGTCAACGACGCGTGCAGGAATGCTTAGCGCACCGCTACGCGAACGGTTTGGGCTTGCCTACCACCTAGATTTCTATTCGACTGAAGAGTTGACTCGGGTGGTAACAAGATCAGCCGGAATTCTAGAGGTTGATATCGACGAAACTGGTGCCTCGGAGATTGCTATGCGGTCACGCGGCACACCTCGAATTTCTAACCGATTGCTAAGACGCGTCAGAGATTTCGCTGAAGTCCGAAACTCTGGAGTTGTTACCAGCTCAGTAGCGGCTGAGGCTCTGGAAATCGAAGGAGTCGATCGTCTTGGACTTGATCGACTTGACCGTCTGTATCTCACGACGTTGTCGAAGAATTACCAGGGTGGACCTGCAGGAATTCAGGCGCTGGCAGCTACGATCAACGAGGACCAGCAGACGCTAGAAGATGTCGTTGAACCGTTCTTGCTAAAGATTGGGTTTATTGTGCGTACTCCTCAGGGACGTAGAACGACGCCAGATGGGTTTGAGCACATCGGCCTGCCGCCGCGACTTGATGGCCCAACAGGGCAGGGGACACTGCTTTAGGACTGCCTAAGTAGCCATTCCGTCATCTGCCTGTGTTGCCTGTACGATAAGCTCGTCAGGAATGTCGTCGAACGATGCGTAGTTCATAGAATATAAGCGTGAGTAAAGACCACCGAGTTCCATCAATACGTCGTGATTGCCTTGCTCGATGATTTCGCCATCCTGTAGAACGATGATTCTGTCGGCTCCACGGATGGTCGCTAGACGGTGAGCAATCACCATTCCGGTCCGGCCTTCCATCAAGCGAGCCAGCGCCTGCTGAATCAACATCTCCGTGTAAGAGTCGATGCTTGCTGTGGCTTCATCGAGCACAAGAATCTTCGCATCAGCCACGATAGCTCGTGCGAACGAAAGTAACTGTCGTTGTCCCAGTGAAAGGTTTCCGCCACGCTGTTCCAGCGGAGTTTCGTAGCCATCATGTAACTTCATTATGAATTCGTGTGCACCAACTGCTTGGGCAGCGGCAACAACATCTTCTCGAGTCGCATCCTCTTTGTTGTAGATGATGTTTTCAAAGATCGTTCCTGAGAAGAGGAACGGCTCCTGAAGAACCATGGATACGTGTCTTCCGAGTGAATCCTGTGTCACGTCTCGTACATCGTGCCCTCCGACCTTTACTGAGCCTTCCCAGATATCGTAGAAACGGTGCACAAGCGCCGTGGTAGATGTTTTGCCGGATCCTGTTGGCCCAACCAGTGCGACGGTTTCGCCTGGCTTTACTTCGAAATTGATGTTCTTCAAAATCGGCTGATTCGGCATGTAACCAAAAGTTACATTTTCGAACGAAATAGAGCCATCAATTTCTTCAGGGTCTAGTGCGTCAGGCTTGTCCTGTATGTCAACTGGAACATCGATCACTTCAAAGATTCGTTCGCCTGAAGCCATAGCTCGCTGAAGAACGTTGTAGTGCATTGTAAGTGCTCGAATAGGGTCGAAGAATCGTTGCACGAAAAGTACGAAAGCGACCATAACACCGACTTCGATGGTTCCTCCGAGTACAAAAAATCCTCCGACGATTACGATGATTGCCATCGCTGCACCTGTAAGGGTGTCGACGATTGGTAGCATCATCACACCGAATTTTGAAGCCCTGTTAGCGGCGTTCAAGTTATCGGTGGCACGAATGTCGAAGAGGTCGTAGTTCACGTATTCGCGTGAAAGTCCCTGAACGGCTCGGATGCCGTTGATGTTTTCGGCTAGTGATCCGCTGACGATAGATGACGTAACTCGGGCACGCAGGAACGATTTTCGAGCGTACGGCAGCCAGATTATTCGGATGATGAATAGTATAGGTAGAACGGCGAGGGTCATTAGACCAAGACGCCAGTCCAACCAGATCATCGCTCCGATAATTCCAATAAGCAGAACAAAGTCACCGATTGCGAATACTGCTGTTTGGAGGAACTCCTGAAGTGCCGCAACGTCACCCTGTAGGCGTGACATCAGTTTTCCGATTTCGGTCTTGTCCATGAATGACAATGAAACGCGCTGAAGATGTGCGTACATCGCTCGGCGCATGTCGACCAAAATGCGTTCAGCAACCCTGCCAACAATGAGTTCTTGAAGATAGTTGGCGACGAAGTTGAAGCCTATAGCGACCAAGAAAATGATCACCATTGTTCCTAGTTTTGCTTTGTCTTCTACACCATCTTTAAGGGCGTCGTCATAAACATTTCTTACGATAAGTGGGATGGCAATCGAAGAAATAGTGAATACCAAGACTGCGGCAATGGCGACCCAAAGCAGCTTCTTGTAGGCAGAAATGTAACTAATGAAGCGACCAACAACTTGGCCATTGAACGCTTCACCAAAAACTTCTTCTTCAAGGGTTGGTCCGAGTTTAATCGAAGCCTTTGGCGGGATTTCGTGACTGCGACCATGAGTTCGTCTATTTGTCATTACGAATCGCTCCCTTCGTTTTGACTATTGCGACTCTGTTCGCTTGGTCGAATTTGAAGTTCATAGAGATCGTTATAGTGTCCGCCCAGTGCGAGTAGCTCTTCGTGCGTACCGCGTTCGACGATCTTTCCTGCTTCTATGAACAGAATTTCGTCGGCGTGCATTAATGAACTTAACCGGTGTGAGATGATGATTGTCGCGCGGTCTTTTGTAAGGTTAGTCAGCGCCGCACGAATCCGTTGTTCAGTAGCAGCATCGATAGCAGCGGTGGAGTCGTCGAATACGATCAGTTGTGGTTTGAGCAAGATTGACCGAGCGATCGACAGTCGCTGGCGCTGGCCACCTGATAACGAAACACCTCGTTCACCAACCATAGTGTTGTAACCACCGGGAAGACGCTCGATGTAGTCACCGAGCTGAGCGTACTTAGAGGCTTGCTCGACACGGTCGTCTGGTGCCCACGGGTCACCGTACGCTATGTTGTGCTCAACGGAGGCTGTGAAGAGGAATGTGTCCTGCTCAACAACCCCAACTGCTTTACGTAGTGAATCGAGCGTTACGTCACGTATGTCCTGACCATCGATCGTGATGTGACCTTCGATTGGATCGTAGAAACGAGGAACCAAGTGGGCAATGGTTGATTTGCCACTGCCTGGAGGTCCCACCATTCCAATGGTGTGACCCGGTTCAGCTTTGAATGACACACCATTCAGTGCGTGCTCGTCTTCGTAACTGAAACTGACGTTGTGAAACTCCAAAGTTCCGGAGGTGATTTCTAGCGGCTTCGCATCAGGTTTATCTTGAATATTTGGATCGATATCAAGTACAGCGAAGAGTCGCCCGCCGGTGGCTGATCCTCGTGCGTAGCCGTTGATCATCATTCCGATTTGTCTAACAGGCTGGAGCAGGATACTCATGAATGCGAGGAACTGGGTTAGTTCCCCTGGAGACAATTCGCCATCGATAACCTGTAGTCCGCCGACCCAAAGAACGGCAGCCATGGAAAGCATAAAAGCTACACCCATTAGAGATATATTCTTTGCTCGAATTCCGACCTGCACGTTGGCGAGTGACAATGTTTTGTTCGATGCTTCATCGAACTTTTTCATTTCGTGATCTTGCGATGCGAATGCTCGAACAACTCGGATACCACCGAGGTTCTCATCCATCACCTTAGTCAGGCCGGATAGTCGCTCTTGGAGCGCGTACCAGTTTGTTCGTAGTTTTAGGCGGGCAGCTGTCGCTCGCCAAGCTACGAACGGTACAAAACTGAGGCTGATGAGTCCGAGAACAAGATCTTCGCTCAGCATCAGATACATACCTGATCCGATGAGAACTACTAGGAATACGGTTCTGAGAAGAGCGGTCTGAACGAACATTCTGACGCCTTCAACGTCGACGATGCCGCGTGTGATCAGATCTCCAGTGTGAATCCCGGCGTGGTAGCTAAATGAGAGGCGTTGCAGTTTTTCGTAATAGAGCATTCTTAGCTCGTACCCGATGTTTTGCCCGATTGATTCACCCATGTAGTTTTGAATCATGGCTGAAAGTCCACGTCCAACTGAGGCAATAAATAGGAACACCGCAATAATGATGAGTGCTGTTTTCGCGGGATTATTTCCCTCTCCAAATCGATCGGTAGTAGCGTCGATACTCGAAGCCACCATTTCGTTCGCTATCTTAAGATTTCCTCCGTCAAGGCCAGACGCAGCATCAACCGCACTACCTATAAGAATAGGCAGGGCAAGTTGGAATACAGACGCCATGAAAATCGCAATCATTCCGAAGATGAGACGCCATCGGTATTTAAGTGACATACGTGATATACGCATGAAAACACCCATGGAGCTATTGCCTTCAACCGGTCGTGATGACGTTCCTGCGGCTTTTCCTACTGGTTTAATTTGCCTAGTATCCGTTACGATTCCCCTTACCCATATTTTTATTCACAGTACGTAAGGATCGCGCAGTATTAGCAGGAGTGCGTATTGATTACGTCACAAATTTTAGCGAGTGTAGACGCAAGGGTGGATCGGGATAATCTCGTTACTAACAACCGACATGATCGCCGGTGATTCGGGATATGCTCGTGTGAGTTCGCTCTGATTGCTGGTAGACCATATGACTTTTTCCGATACTAACAACTCACTCGCTGGCGTATTTACCGAACTGGCGTCTGGCGCCGCCGATCCTTCCGCTGAGTCAAAAAGCCAGATTCGTAACGAATATTCGTTGAGAGTTGCCTCTCTGAACGATGCGGTTATGCTCGAAAGCATTGAACGCGAGGCGTTTAATGGGGTCGCACTTGGTACTCGTATTAGGCGTGATCTGGTGCGGCATAACGGCTTGTATCTAACTGCTATTAGGGATTGGCGAACGGATGAACGGGCATTGGGCCCACGTTTTGCGATTGCTACTAAGGCAGAAAAGGAAAGAAACAGTTTTATTGCGAAGTTAAAGCGGAACTTGGATAGATATGTACTTGACCGCGTGAACCCTCCAGCTTTGCCAGAAGAATATATTGCTGGATTTGCTGGGCTGTGGTTCATGCTGGACGAGGCTCACCTAGTAATTATGGGAACGCGTGAAGCCGATCGTCGTAAGGGAATTGGCGAGCAGTTGTTAATTAGTGCTATCGAGCAGTCTGTCGAGAATGATTCTCGTGTTGTCACTTTGGAAGTGCGTGCTTCTAACGAAGCTGCGATTGAGTTGTACCGGAAATATTGCTTTCAAGAAGTCGGATTACGCCGAAGGTACTACTCTGACAATGGTGAGAACGCGGTGATTATGACAACCCCATCGATACAGAGTGAAGACTACCAGAGTCAGTTCACTGGTTTGGTGGAGCAACACGCTGAGCGATGGGGCTGGGTTTCTCGCCCTGGATTCGTAGCTCCTGAAGGCTAATAACCTTAGACTTAGCCCCTGCGCTCAGTGAATGGTGCTAGGCTCCGCCGCTTGAAAATACCCAGAGTACTAGCAATACGAGTACCGCAATGGACAGTTTTACTGCCCATGATGCCCACTGTTTCTGAAATGCCCTGAAGTGCTCGACTGAACGCCATTTCTTACCGCGCCATGCAAGTTCATTTCCTTTTACTCCAAGGAAAATGCTTGCGACAGCCATCACTATTAGTTGAACTGTAGGAGGTAACAGTGCAGCCCCGAACAATATGGCTGTGTATGGCACTCCCGAGAACAGGCCCCATACGGCAGGCATTAAGAATGCTGCCCAGTTCCATTTTTTGATTCCAACTGGAATTTCACCGTCACTAGTTCCAGATGTATTTTCAACTGAAGATTCGGGATTTACAGAATGATTCTGTTGCGAAAAAGGAATTTCTGTTTTGAGGTCTGAACTTGAACCTGCCGCATCAGATTGAGGATTGGCAGCTGTATCATTTGCTGGAAGTGAAACAGGATTCAGGTCGGGTCGGTAAGTTCTAGGCGCGGTTGCCGACGAAATCTCCAATTCTGGCGCTGGCTTCGAAATTATGCGCACAGAGTCGTTCATTCCGGATCCGCACACCCAGCAATAGGCTGCTCGGCTGTTATTTGCACTTCCGCATCGCGAACACGAGTGTAGCCCGAGTGAAGACGGAGAATTAACGTCAACTTCGATTAGTCGCTCACCACAACGAGTGCAGGTATATCCTGATTTTTCGTTTGCTGTGCCGCAATGGGCACAGAAATGAGGTTTGCTAGTGCTAGATTGTTCCTGTTTATCTGCCATACATTATAAGTCTAGAGGTGTTCCTGTGCTGTGTCGCCATCTGTGCTCAACATCAGAGAGGCACTCACGTTATATCTGCTAGCTTTGAGCGATATTTACAGATTAGAAACACTGAGATCCATGGAGTTCATTAGGTCCTCAAGTTCGGCTCGTGTTGAGTCATCTATAGGAGGGCTTGGAGGTCTAACATCTGCGGTGGTCGTGAAGCCTCTTCGCTTCATGATTTCTTTGCGAATAGCAAGGCTGATGCCTGCTGAATTTTCGTACCGAATTAATGGTATCCACTTGTAGAAGATGCTTCTAGCTCGTTCAATATCTCCACTTACGATGTACTTGTGAATAGCGACTAGCACTTCAGGGTACGCAAATCCGGTCATTGTTCCGATTGCTCCCCTGCGGAGTTCTTCGAATAAAAAAGCTCCACCCAGTCCACCGAATATACCCATTGATCCGCCGGTAGCTTCAAAAACTTTCGTTATTTTCTGAGGAGTTGGTGGGTCTTCGAGCTTTAAATATTTTGCATAGGGTAATTCTGTGTGAAGTTTGCCGATGAATTCCGGATCAAGATGAACACCTGTCTGCTCAGGTAGGTCTTGAACAACGATAGGGATTTGAGTCGTTTCTTGAGCAGCAGCGTAGTAAGCGTATGTCGAAGCTGGGTTCGGCTTTGCCATTTTTGCAGGAGCGATCATCACTGCGGTCGCGCCAGCTGATTGAGCGTCACGTACACGCGATGCGAGCGCGCTTCCACTTTCAGCACTTGCGCCAACTGTGATGGTCAAATCCTCACCAGCAGCAGCGACAACAGCATCGATAATCGGTGAGCGCTCGGCATCGGTGATCCGGTGGGCTTCGCCCATGACTCCGAGAGTCACTACTCCGGTGCACTTGGCTTCTCTTGCTGCTCCTACGAGGAGTGACAATGAAGCAGTATCAACCTCTCCATTTGCGTCGAATGGAGTCGGCAGCATGAAGTGAATTCCGTCTAAAGTTTTATCGTCTGCCAATTCAAGTAGCTCCTGAGTGTTAATGCTGGCTAGCAAAATCCATCCATATGGTGACCTTGTTCTAGGTTGTGCGCAAGATATGGGGGTAGTAGTTTGGCATTTTGGAGTGCACCAATGTGAAGATAAGAAGTGTAAAAATACCCACAAAAATCATTTATTTGTACTCACCTAAAATATCCTGTTGATCGTACCCGACTTGATCAACAGCAAAACCTTGTACACCGCTGGGTTCGTGTAATGAATCGTTGTACGACATTTACCAATTCTTACAAGCGCTGTATTACAACGTCGACAGGGTTGAACAACGCTTTAGACGAGACACTCGACGGTTTGGGTGATCGTTCTAACGAAGCTGGCGGCACGAGGATTGGTGAGCGAGTGAAGGCTCGCATTCTCGCTAAGCGTGCTCCTGAGGCTTTGAAGGCAGTACTAAATACATATCTGGCCGAGCTCAATGATGATGAAGAGTTTACTGACTTTATCGATTGATTAGGTGTTGTGAAGTTCGAATAAGAATTTGGCAAACTGAAGGGTGAGTTTGATCCTCTGTATCGAGACAACATTCAAACTGACATGGACTGTGGTAATACCGTGGTCTACAAGTTGGAACGTGGTGAGGGAGAGTGCACAGTTTATTGCTTAAGGGTAATTCTAATGAGGTTACGATTTGTTGTTGTTGTCCGGTGGCGGGAATTCGATTATTTTGCCCTCATCTCGCGGCTCCGATTTATCGTCGACTCTACGACCACGCCAGTACTTCATTTCTGGTTCGGCTTTATCAGGAATTTCCGACGATTTATCTCGGCCTAACATCCCGGATGTAGATCCGAAATTACCGGTCCTTGAAGATCCTTTGCGGAACCAAAGTAGGTAGCCGATTAGTAGCGGGATTACTCCTAGAATGGCAACGGGCAGTTGGGCGGTAGGAATAAATGCGGCGATAGCAATGACCACTAAGCCGCCAAGGATCAGGGTTACAGAGTTGAGCTTGATGCCTGATGAACGCTTTGGTGGTTTGCTTTTTGTGACGTTAGGCGAGAACGGATCATACGTTCGGTGCTTGCCGGCAGATCGTCGTCGTCCGCTTTGTGGTGCGGAACTCTCTTCAGACTTCTCGAGTATTTCGTCTAGTTCACGTTCAAATTTAGATTTGTCAGGCATTGGTGAATAGTACCTAGTAGAAGGAGTTTCCGTTGTTATACTCGAAATTCAATAGCTGCAATCTTCGCGCAGTACCACCCACAATTGTTCTATATACGAAGAAATATGCCAGACATCGAATACGATAATTTTCTTAAGATAACTCTTTTCAAGCTTAGTGCTGAATTTCGACGTTTGGACGCCGATGAACGCGTGAAAGCCAAACAGGAGTTCGCTGATCTGGTGTCCGAGCAATCGGCCGACCAAGAGATCCGCACCTACAGCACAGTTGGCACACGAGCAGATGCCGAATTGATGCTGGTGCAGGATTCACCATCTATCGATACGTTCCATGAGCTTTCCAAAGCTATCAACCACTCGGTGCTTGGTGGCTACCTTGAACAGTCGTATTCGTACCTGTCTATCAGGCGGAAGAGCCGTTACAAGCACGGCGGCGGGGTACCGAGGCTCAAGGAAGATTATAAGTACATGGTTATATACCCGATGACCAAGTCCCGACCGTGGTACCAGAAGTCTATGAAGGAGCGACAGGAGATGATGAACGATCATTTCCGCGTCGGTAAAGATTATCCAATGGTGAAGATCAACACGTCTTACGCGTTCGGTCTGGATGACACGGAGTTTGTGCTTAGTTTTGAGATGGACAATCCGTCAGATTTCACTTCTCTTGTTATGGATCTACGTGAGGTTCCAGCGGCTCAATTCACTATGACAGAGATTCCTATCTTCACAACGATCAAAATGCCAATTTCCGAAGCACTGGATGCAATGGCGTAGAGGCTCTGGTGGAGTGGTGACTACAGATGAATCCCTCTTTCAGACAACCACGTACCAGATCCCTCGACTACGATGACTTCGCTTGGGAAAGATGATCTAACCGGGTGGGTTTAATGGTTTGAGACTTGGTCATGTTAAATAAACAAAGCCCCGGTGATTCACCGGGGCTTTGTTTATTTAACATGACCATACGAACTAGGCGTTTGCGCCTGGCTCCGAAGAGTCGTAGTCGTAATCGTAATTCAGTTTGATGAATTCTTGCTGATCTGCAGGAGTCTGATCTTCAGGGAAGATGGCGTTCACTGGGCAAACTGGCTCGCAGGCTGCGCAGTCGATACATTCATCTGGACTGATGAAAAGCTGGTTGTCACCAGGCTTTGAGTAAATACAGTCCACCGGGCATACGTCTACGCACGCACCGTCCATTACGTCGACACAATCCTTGGCGATGATGTAGGTCATCCGATGAGGCTCCTGAGATGTTGCGACCAGTTCCTGTTTGGTCGACTTTGTGGCAAATCCACGGCAGATTATACGTTTCCGCAATCCATCGTAAATAGGCTGGCACGACTGTCTCTATCAGAAAATGCCAGCCAAATTAATTACTTGATCACAACTAAGAGTTTAGTGTCCGCCGCAGGCGCAACCGCCGCCACCGCCGTCGCCACAGCCACCGCCACCGCCACCGCTACCACAGCCGCCACCGCCACCGTTGCTACCACATCCACCACCACCACATCCGCAGCCAGATGAGAAGTTAGGGTTTGATATTACGAAGCCCGATCGTTCAAAACCTTCGACATAGTCGATACTTGAACCTTCGAGCATCGGGGCGCTTTCGGAATCGACAAGTGCCTTAACGGTTCCCTCTACGATTGTGTCGGATTCGGAAGGTTTTTCTTCCAGCCCGAATACATATTCGATGCCACCGTGGTCATCAGTTGCAACAGCGATTCGAAGGTACTGACCTTCTGCGTCCTGCTCTTTTAATACTTCGAGCAACTTAGTTGTTGCTGCCTCAGTGAACTCTAGAACGGTCGTCGAATTGACCATTTGATACTCCAGATTGCCTTACGTAAGGTATTTTCGATTCCTGCTAACTACTTTACGCGAATTTCAAGTCAAAAGTACAGACTTAAAATATAAGGATGACGCATTGGTGATTTCATGTAAATGAGTCACTAATACAGTCTCGGTAAACGATTTTCGTCGGTATAGTTCAGTCTCATGATGGTAACCCGTGATAGGGCGCTTTGAGAATTACGCACGAATCAGGATAGATTTTCGTTCAATTACGGAAGCGCTCTACTTGAACGAAGATATCTTAATCGTAGATTCCATACCCTTGTTAGGAAAATTGGATAAAGCTCGAATGGATGAACTTGACCGCAATATAATCAGCATTCTTGAACGTAATGGGCGAGCATCAAATGCTCGGATTGCTCGTGACGTTGGTGTGAGTGAAGGAACCGTTCGCAGGCGTTTGAAGCGTTTGATCAACGAACAGATCATTAATGTAATTGCTCTTCCTGATCCTCGGAAATTGGGTTACAACTCCGAGGCACTTATCGGAGTGCAGGTTGATCCTGACAAAGTCGATGAAGTTGCTACTGAGATGGCAAATCTCGAGCACACGCGCTGGGTGACTGTGACCACAGGGTCGTACGACGTATTTGCGTGGGCAGCCCTGCCGAATGCTGAAGCGCTCGGTCGATTCCTGCGTGATTCTGTCGGTGTGATCGAGGGTGTCCGCCGAATCGAAACGTTTGTGAATCTTCAGGTAGTGAAGCGAGAATTCGGTATACCCGCGTAGATTTTCACTATGTGATTTCACATTGATGAGGTGCTTTTCAACCGAGGAGTACCTCATTTTACTTAACACCCACTGTGGTGTTAAGAAATATAATTGAGGTCCGCCGAGGTCATTTAGTCATCCTGTGAAGATAGGGGACGGGTACTCTGGTACGAGTCTGAGAGTGATATTCAGTTAGTCGAGTCTTATAAGACTCCTTGGAGATAACGATGCAGCAATCTGCTGTTACAGTTCGCCGTGTGGGTTCGTATTCCTTATTAGGCCCGGTCGAAACTTCATTATTTGAACGTCTAGTTCCAAGCGCTAATTCATGGCATAAATCTTCGGCAGTCATTGTCGGTATTTTGCTCGTATCGCTCCTAGCTCAAACTCGTTTCTTCATTCCTGATAATCCGGTGCCGATCACTCTTCAGGGGTTTGGTGTTCTGATGCTCGGTGGAGTACTTGGGTGGCGTTTGGGTTTGATTGCCGCTACGGGGTACTACCTTGTAGGAATGGCTGGACTTCCCGTTTTTGCGAGCGGTGGTGAAGGCGTTGATTACGTAATTCACGGTGTTACTGGCGGTTATTTGCTCGGATTCATCGTTTCGGCCGGTGTGATCGGCTTCCTTTCACAGCGCGGTTGGAATCGTGGGCGAAGCCTTTGGCCAATGCTGATCGGATCACTATTGATCTACGCCCCTGCGATGATTTGGTTGAGCGTATTTGATTTTTCGTGGCCGGCTGAAGGAAAGATGTTATCGTCGGCTTTGTACCCATTTCTGCCAGGGGACATCCTCAAGTTGATGGCTGCCGCAGCGGTGACAGGTGGTTTGTGGCGATTTGCCGATAGCAAGCGGTAGTCCTGCTTCTATTTTCGCCTTAGCAATTTTGCTTAGGCCGTTACATTCTTTTATTTGAACGAACAGGATATTTACTGTGTACAAGGACACTAACTGCGGCGACCCTCGTGAATCGACGGTTAACTCTCAGATAACAGTTGCCGGCTGGGTTAACAGGCGACGTGACCACGGCAACCTGATTTTTATCGACCTTCGAGACCGAAGCGGTCTATTGCAGGTTGTATTCAATCCCGAAATTTCTGAAAAGGCTCATGATCTGGCGCAAACCTTGCGTTCAGAATGGGTCGTACAGGTAACAGGTAAGGTCGTAGCTCGGCTTCAAGGAGCTGAGAATCCAGACCTTCCAACCGGTGCGGTCGAGCTGTCGGTCACTGACCTCGTGATACTGAATCAGTCGATTACACCTCCGTTCGAGATTTCCGATGACATTGAAGTCGACCCAACCACTCGACTGAAATACCGGTTCATGGATCTACGTCGGCCACGAATGCAGGAAATTCTCAAATTACGCCATAAGGTCACCCACATGATGTGGAACCACCTGACTGAAGAAGGCTTTACCCAGGTAGAGACACCGATCCTTATTAAGAGCACGCCTGAGGGCGCTCGTGACTATGTTGTGCCTAGCAGAGTTCACCCTGGTGACTTCTATGCACTGCCTCAGTCGCCTCAGCAACTGAAACAGTTATTGATGGTGTCGGGTGTTGAACGCTATTTCCAGATTGCACGTTGCTTCCGAGACGAAGATCTTCGTGCCGACCGTCAGCCTGAACACACGCAGCTGGACTTAGAGATGTCGTTCGTTCACCAAGACGACGTGATGGCGGTAGTGGAAGATCTATACACACGCATCGTGAAAGAGACGGTTCCTGATGCCACGGTATCAAGCCCATTTGTACGGCTGACCTATGCTGAATCGATGGACCGCTTTGGCACTGACAAGCCCGACATGCGTTTTGGCATGGAAATGACCACTATTACCGAAACTGCAGCAACATCGGACGCTCGCGTGTTTCAGGCTGTGGCGTCATCGGGTGGTTCAATTCGAGGATTCGTGGCTCCGGGCTGTGGTAACTACGGACGTCGCCAGACAGACAATTTAACCGAGTTCGCCAAGTCGAGCGGCGCTCAAGGCCTTGTGTTTATCGCTCTCGACGAGAGCGCTCCTTCAATAGATCAACTTGAGGAAGCCCATATTAAATCTCCTCTGAAGAAGTTTCTTTCATTAGATGTCATAAAGCAGATTGCAACCGAAATGGGAGCAACACCGGGCGACCTTTTGCTGATAGTTGCTGGTACCGATAAGTTGGTAAACACCGTTCTTTCGAACCTTCGAAACGAGATGGCAAAGCGACTTGAGATGGTTGATCCTAAAGAATTGGCGTTTGCTTGGGTGTACGACTTCCCATTGTTTGACTGGGATGAAGACCTCCAGAAGTACGAGCCTGCACACCACGTGTTCTCAGCGCCTAAGGCCGAGCACATGGAGTACCTCGATTCCGACCCCAGCAAAGTGATCGGAACGTTGTGGGATCTTGTTTGTAACGGTTCAGAGATGGGGTCGGGAAGTATCCGAATTCACGATAAGGATCTTCAAACCAAGTTGTTCAATATCATCGGATATACCGAAGAGCAGATTGACGACAGGTTCGGTCAACTGCTTACCGCATTCACCTATGGGGCTCCGCCTCACGGTGGAATGGGTCTTGGATTGGACCGGTTGTGCGCAATATTGGTCGGCGAAGAGGCTATTCGTGAAGTTATTGCGTTCCCGAAAACGCAGTCAGCTGTCGATCCGCTGTTCGAGGCGCCGTCGAAAATTGAAGACCAGCAGCTCGAAGATTTGCACATCCGGGTGGTATTGCCAAAAAACTAGTACCACGCATACGTGTAGGTGATCTGAAATTACAGGGGCCAAAAAATCTGACCCTGAGTTACAATTGAAGGTATTGAAGGAGCGCCTCACGGCGCTTCTTTTGTGCACGGAACCTCCGTGCAGGTCCTTTTTTTTATTGGTTAATTGACTAATTGGTTGTTTCGGAGAACGCGTTGAAATTTACTCGCGACGATGTAGAAGATCGTCAGGCTATTCTTCACATTGAAGTTGAAGATGATCGTGTGGAGAAGCATCTCCAACGAGCGCACCAGAAGGTTTCGGCGCGTATCAACATACCTGGATTCCGTAAGGGCAAAGCCCCTCGGGCTATCGTCGAACAATATGTCGGTCGGGACTATTTGCTGGATGAAGCTATGGAATCATTGGTTCCTGAAGCTGTCAGTGCTGCTATCGATGAATCAGATATTGAAGCAACTCATACTCCACCACGTATAAACGTGATAGAACGTGACCCGGTCGTAAAGATCGATGCCACGGTTGCGCTTCCACCGGTTGCCAAGCTTGGCGACTACAAGAAGCTAAAGTTCGATGATGAACTTGAGGCAGTAAGCGAAGAGCAGATTGAAGAACAGTTAGTTCAAATTCAGGAAGCACAAGCTAACTGGGTGCCAGCAAAGCGCGCAGCTAAGCTTGGCGACATGCTTACGATCACATCGAAAGGTTTGGTCGAAGGCAAGGAATTTGCAAATGTTGACGCTGGCGAATTCCTCGCTGAAGCCGGAAGTATGAATCCTGTTCCTGGCTTCGCTGAACAGTTGCAAGGCATGAAAGCGGACGAGTCGAAAGAATTCGATATCGAGATCCCTGCTGATTACCCGAACGAAGAATTCGCTGGTAAGACTGCTAATTTCAATGTTGAAGTTGCGGAAGTGAAGAAGAAAGAACTTCCAAAACTGACAGACGCATTGGCGGCTTCACTAGGTGAAGATTTCAAAACTGCTGCGGAATTACGGGCTCGAATTAGCGATAATCTCAAAGCGCAAGCTAAAGATGGTCTGCGAAGATCATTGGAGGAGAAAATCGTCGACGCTCTTGTTGAAGCAGCCGAGTTCGAAGTTTCTCCAATGATTATTGAACACGAGGCTGAACATGTACTTGAGGATCAGCAACGACAGCTAGCTCAGTACAACATCGATTTCGAGCAGTACATTCAGGGAATCGGTAAGTCGTCAGAGGAAATAGTCACTGAAGCTAAGGATTCAGCAGAGCTTCGACTCAAGCGAATGCTTGTGATTGACACTCTGGCAGAAGAGAGTGATTCATCGGTGAGTGACGAAGAAGTTGCTGCTGAAATCGCAATGATGCAGGACACTCCTCAATATGCGAACGAAAATCTAGATACTGATGAAGCACGTGACGCTGTTCAGAGAATTCTCCGCCGTCGAACTGCTATCGATCAGGTTATTGAAATAACTCATAAGCCAAAAGCAGGCAAAGCTGCGGCGAAGAAATCTACAGCGACCAAGAAAAAAACTGCTGCCAAGGCGAAAGCTAAGCCAGCTGCTAAAAAGAAACCGGCTAGCTCTGCAAAGGCTAAAAGCCCAAGCAAAGCCGCCAAGAGCGACAAATAACCTCTGGGGGCAATAAATATGACATCTGGACTAATTACACCAAACGACTTTGGATCGGGCTCGGCTCCGCAAGGCAAGAACAGCCCACTGCTGAACCTGCCTGAAAGCATTGTTCCAATGGTGATCGAGACGGGCGCCCGTGGCGAACGCGCTTACGACATCTACTCTTTGCTTCTCAAGGAACGAATCGTTTTCCTCGGAACTCCGATCAACGCTCAGGTTGCTAACGTGATTGTTGCTCAACTGTTGTTCCTCGCTCGGGAAGATCCTGAAAAGGACATCAACCTGTACATCAACTCACCAGGTGGTGAGGTGTACTCAGGTATGGCAATTTACGACACTATGCAGTTCGTTCCTTGTGACGTTGCAACTTTCTCAGTTGGTCTCTGTGCCAGCATGGGTACAGTACTTCTCACAGCGGGTACTGCTGGTAAGCGTTTCACGATGCCGAACTCGACAATTCACATGCACCAGCCTTTGAGTGGAACTCAGGGTCAGGCATCGGATATTGAGATTCATGCACGTGAGACTCTACGAATCCAGGACCGCTTGCGACAAATTATCGCTGACCATACGGGACAGTCTTATGAGCGCATTGCGCGAGACTCAGACCGTGATTTTTGGTTAAATGCAGAGCAGGCGACGGAGTATGGACTAGTAGACGAAATACTCAAGCCCGAATCCCAAGCGTCTGAATAGGACCTATTAGATCATTCAGATAATTGAAAATTTTGTAGTAGATTAGGTGCTAAATATATGACGACAGATCATACAGGCGGCGGTGGCGACGGTACAAATACCGTAGATGCCTATTCGTGTTCGTTTTGCGGTAATTCTCAGGAAAGTGTTCGAAGGCTGATTGCAGGACCATCGAAGATTTTCATCTGCAACGAATGTGTTGTCAGATGTCAGCAGATTATCGGCGATGATCTACCCATTGTTAAGCCTCACACCAAGCCGACAACTCCTCGAGAAACGTTCGAACTACTTAATGAATACGTCATTGGGCAGGAACGTGCGAAGCGAGTGATCTCAGTTGGTGTGTACAACCACTACAAGCGCATTTGGTTTGATACTGAAGATACTGATGTGGAACTTCAGAAGACCAACTTAATGCTGGTAGGTCCTACCGGTTGTGGTAAGACTCACCTCGCTCAGACTCTTGCTCGAATTTTGGACGTTCCATTCGCTATCGCCGATGCGACTTCGCTTACTGAAGCTGGTTACGTTGGTGAAGACGTAGAAAACATTCTTCTTCGCCTGATTCAGGATGCCGAATTCGATATCGCTCGAGCTGAGAAGGGCATTATATACATCGACGAAATCGATAAAATTGCCCGAAAGTCAGCTAACCCGTCTATCACCCGTGACGTATCGGGTGAAGGTGTTCAGCAGGCTTTGCTGAAGATTCTTGAAGGAGCAGTTGTAAACGTTCCGCCGCAAGGTGGCCGGAAGCACCCGCAACAGGAATTACTTCAGATCGACACCTCGAATATTATGTTCATTCTTGGTGGCGCGTTCGATGGGCTCGGCGAGATTATCCAGAGCCGCCAGACCAAGGACGCTACGTCGATTGGTTTCAATTCCATTGGGAAGCCAAAGGAAGAGGAACTAGCCGACTTCACGGCTGTTGAGCCTAAAGACTTACTCCATTTCGGATTCATCCCTGAATTCATTGGGCGAGTTCCTTTGGTTGTAGGTCTTGGTGATCTCGATCATGCTGAGTTGATCCAGGTTCTGATGGAACCTAAAAATGCTCTGATTCGACAGTACGAAGCATTGTTCAAGATGGACGGTGTTCAGCTGGAATTCTCTAAAGGCGCCCTTGACGCTATAGCTAAGCTCTCTCGTGAACGTAAGGCTGGCGCACGTGGTCTCCGATCAATCGTTGAAGAGCTGCTCGTCGATGTGATGTATGAGCTGCCTTCTATGGAAGGCGTAGAGAAGTGCATCATCAGCGATGCCACGGTTTTTGAGAACACTTGGCCGTATTTGCTTGATAAAAATGGCAATAGGATGGATGCAGATCTTCCTCAAACCAAGCACTCTGTTGCTGCGTAGCAAGCCTGCTTGATTTAGATAGAAATTCGAAAAGCCCTCGGCATTACGCCGAGGGCTTTTTTTTGCTGCATCGATGTGATGATTTAATGTTCCTGTTGCTTGCTGTGTGAGTAATCGTAGCTGAATAATGACTTATGCTGGGTTGTGGACCTCAATTAATTTCTCTGATGATCAGGGTAAGCGCCCGCTGATACGTGATCCCTAATATGAAAAAGGTCACTGGGTAGAAGTTCACAAGAAAATGTTCCTTTTGGGAGGAATTATTCTGCTGTTAGTTCTAGTAGTTTTCTTCTTAATATCGGACGTTGATAGCGGGCAATATGGGTACAGACTCTAGTAAATCGGTATGCCCTGATTAGTATGCGCGGCACGATGTAGTAAGAATTACATTGACGTTTGGCTGTAGCGGTGAGAGTCCCACTTTGATTACGGCTCGTCGGCATTCTGAACCCCATCGTCGTGTCGCTGACCAACCGCTGAGGCGGATTTCGCTACACAAGAGGTGTTGATCTCCGTATCAAACCGAACGGCGGCTAATCATCTATTCAGTAGGATGAGTCTTGGAGTGTGAGTAAATAACTTTTAACGGCAGCTTCGACTTCATCTGTGAGGTCGATGATACCGCCGGCACCGACTGGGTCGATTCGCCCAGAACATACTGCTTTAAGGGTTTCAATAAGCAATGGTCGTTCTCTAAGAAGGCCTGCTTTGCGAATCGCTTTGAATAGCGGTAAATTTTCACCAGCTTCGGTTTTTAGTGATTCCAAATCTGCGTTGGTGATCTCTTCCCAAAGTGGTGAAATATTTTCGCCACGGACTGAGAACTTAGCAGTTGAAAGCACCGGCCCTTCGTCGACCTTTACAGTCGATAAGTGAATCATGGCTCCCGTTTCGTCGAGACCTTCAGTGATCACATCCCAAACCGCTTGTTGCCACATGCCGATGGTCCCACCGGGGAGGGCAGGATGGAGATTGAGCGTGATGTACTCAGAACAAAGCAGTGGGGCTATTAGCATGTATCCCGCGTGTACGGCGATATCTGAGCTGTGCGGGCGTAAGAGATCGATTGCTGTGCGATCGAACTCTTCTCGAAGCTCTGCCCATGGTCTGTTTCCATGAGAGCGCCTGAAATCTTTGGAAGAAAGCGTTATCAACGGGATTCCGCGTGATTCGATCAGATTGAGAAATCGGTCAGTGCGTTTGGTGTGCCCTTTGATTCGATTCACGAATACAAATGCTAGTTCTGCCGCAAGGTCGCCAGAATCTATAGCACTTAGGGCTGATTCCAGTAAGCCGTAAGAGCCTTCGCCTCTGCCGGTAGAAAACCAACCAATTTTCAACGGACCACCGCTGCCTGATAGTGCGTTCGAGGTCAAAGACTAAGCGTCCTCGTCGTCGTAATCATCGGAGTCTGGAACAAGATTCATTTGCTCAGCGAAATTTGCTTGCAGCCGAGTTATTTTCAGTTCAGAGTTGGATAGAATTTCGTTGCACTTCGTTGCCAGTTTCATACCTGATTCAAAAAGCTTTGTAGCTTCATCGAGTGAAAGTCCGCCGGTTTCGAGTTTCCGGACAACTTCCTCAAGTTTAGAAAACGAGTTTTCAAATGTTTTAGCCGGAGGCTTGGTAGCTGATTTTCCGTCTGTTTGTTCTGGCAAGTCGGTCATACAAGTTCCATTAGAATGTTGCGGGTATCGATTGTATCTGCTGGCATATTTTTTTTTTGAATCATGAAGCGATTCCTATGACTATGGTGCGACCTAACTGTTGGTATTAGGAACTTCATCTACGGTTGTTTCGACTGAACCGTCGGCGAATGTCACACCCAATTTGTCGCCTACTACGAATTCAGAGGCACTGGTGGCCGTACTTCCGTCCGATAAGCGAGTGATTGTGTAGCCGCGTCCTAGAATTTTGGCTGGACCTAGAGCATTCAAGGATGCTTCTACAGTCGCCAATCGTTGTTTCGACGATTCCACAAGGCGTTGGCCTGCAAGCCTAGCTCGTGTCAGCAGATCATCGATTCTCTGACGTGGCATCGCAGTGTTTGGAACCCTGAGATTCATTCGATCGATTGTCATTTCAAATTGAGATCGACTATCTCGAATGTTTCGACTCATGATTTCGTCGATACGGGCGGCATATCCGGATACATATCCAGTGAGATCTCGTATGTCGGGGGCGACTATTTCTGCAGCGGCCGATGGTGTGGGAGCACGACGATCGGCGACATAGTCGGTAATCGTTGTATCTGTTTCGTGTCCGATCGCACTGATAACAGGAATGTTGCTTGAGAATATGGCGCGGGCAACGATTTCTTCATTGAACGCCCACAGGTCTTCAAGTGAACCACCCCCCCGGGCGACGATTGCTACATCGATGTGTTCGAGGGCATTGAGTGCCTTGAACGCTTGAACAATTTCCGGTGCAGCTTTTTCACCTTGAACGGATGTTGGAATCAATATGATTTCAGCCAGCGGGTAACGACGAGTTAGCACGTTAATAATGTCTTGAATTACTGCGCCTGTAGGCGATGTAATGACAGCGATTCGTGCAGGAAGTTCTGGAAGAGATCGTTTTCTGTCTAGCTTAAATAGACCTTCAGATTCGAGGCGTTTTCGCATTTCTTCATATGCTTGTTGAAGCGCACCTACGCCGTCGGGTTCGACTTGGTTGACGTAGAACTGTAGATCACCACGGGCGGTGTAAATAGAAATTTTGCCACGACATATAACCTGTGTGCCGTCGCTCAGGAACTGACCACCACGCCCAGATTTGAACATGACGCATCGTATTATCGATTTTTGGTCACGAAGGGCGAAGTAGTGATGCCCTGACGATGGATTTCTGTATCCCGAGACTTCGCCGATGACTGTTAGATCAGCGAGACGTGGGTCGGATTCTAGGCTGACTTTTAGATAGTCGGCTACAGCGCTTACGGTGTACGCAGTTTGCTGCGCTGATTGTTCTTCGCCAGAATCGTAGTTGTCATAGGTGCCGGTCATGAAATCATTTTTTCACAACTAACCGGAAGCTACTAGTGGGCGCGGCAGTAATACGCCACCAATGCTCCGCAATTAGCATTGGGCTATTCGAAATTTGTTAGGAGTCGGCTCGGCCGGTGTATTCACCAGTCGACGAGTTCACAACGATTCGGTCGCCTGTAGAGACGAACAGCGGAACTTGAAGAGTCAGGCCTGTTGTGGTGGTTGCTGGCTTTGTCGCACCACTCTGAGTGTCGCCACGGAGACCGACCTCAGTCTGCCCGATTTCGAGCGTAACGGAAGGAGCAACGTTGACCGACAGCGCCACTCCTTCGTACATCATTGCTTCGATAGTGTCGCCTTCAGAGATGTACTTCAAAGCATCCCCCAAAACATCTTCGGTGATGGCGAACTGCTCGAAAGTTACTGTGTCCATGAAGTTGTGCATGTCGCCATCTGGGTATAAGTACTGCACTTTAGGGGTGTCGACTTCTGCCTTAGTCAGCTTCTGGTTGCCAGCAAGCTTGCGCTCATAAACGTTGCCAGATTTCACCTGACGAACTTTCAGTGTGAGAGTCGGTGGAGCCTTCGGCGCCTGGCGGTGCTGCCAGTCGAGAATCTGGTACACCTCATCATCGAGGATGATGGTCATATTTCGACGAATTTCGCTTGAAGAGATTGTCATCGCAGTTCCTGAGGTTCCTTTAATCGGCGTGAAGTGCTCGAGTCAAGTATCAAATATACGGGATAAAAGTGGATATCTGGGCTAGAAAGTCATTTTAGCTGCATGACTCATCACGCGAGCTTTGTCGTTTTCTAGAACTACGACATCTTCGATGCGAACTCCGCCCCATCCAGGCAAGTAAATTCCCGGTTCTATTGTGAATGGCATGCCGTTCTCAAGCTTACCTTTAGCGTTCGGACCAACCCCGGGATTTTCGTGGACTTCAAGTCCTAGGCCGTGACCGAGACTGTGCCCAAAGTCGTTTTCGTGACCCGCTTCTGTGATTATCTTTCGGGCGATTGCATCGCACTCTGCACCGGTCATTCCAGATGTGACCATGTCGATTGCTGCAAGTTGCGCTGTTAGCACGATGTCATAGACACGCTTTACTTCATCGTCTGCCTTGCCGAGGACAACGGTACGGGTTAGATCTGAGCAGTAGCCCTTATAGCGAGCACCGCAGTCGAAGACTATCGGTTGACCTTCAACAAGTTTGCTGTCGCTAGTTGCGTGGTGCGGTCGTGCGGCGTTTGCACCGATTGCCACGATTGTTTCGAATGAAATGGACTCGGCGCCGCGTTCGCGTACAGCTTTTTCGAATATCCAAGCGGCTTCTTTTTCAGTCATTCCGACTGCGAGATACGAAGCTGTTTCTTCGAACGCTTGATCGCCGATGTCAATAGCACGCTGAAGAATTTCAAGTTCTCCAGCGTCTTTGTAGGCTCGTAAATCTACACCGATGCCTGATGTGGGTTTGAGCTCCGGCGTAGCATCGTTTTCATCAAGGGCTTTTTTGAATCGCTCAAGAGTTCCGACTGTCATATCGTCGGCTTCGAATCCAAGAATTTTAATTTCGAATTCGTTTACCAAATTCGCTAGCCAGTCCGGTTTTCCGCCTATGCGATCGATTCTCCATCCTGGAGCCTGCTGTGCAGCTTGCTCGGTGTAGCGGAAGTCTGTGCAAACTATTGCATCGTTCTGAGTGACGAGCAGGTAGCCTGCGCTACTAACAAAGCCAGATACGTATCGTCGATTTTCACCGTTGCTGATGAAGATTGCGTCGATATCGTCTTTAGCCAGACGCTCACGAAGTTTTTGGACACGTGATGGAAATCGTAAATCGCTCAATGCGAAGAAACCTCGTAAGGACTAGCTGTTGATGACTGAAGTTAGATGATCGAGGGCGTAAATGTATCCCGATGGACCGAATCCCGCCATCTGACCAATAGCTTTGGCGGCGAATACCGATTCTTGACGGAATTTTTCTCGGGCGTAAATATTCGAGAGATGAACTTCGATGAACGGAAGTCCAGAGTCGAGTAGAGCATCGAGGATCGAGTATCCAACCTGAGTTAGTGCACCGGCGTTGATGATCACTCCGTTAGCTTCAGACGAAGATTCTTGAATGAAATCTACAATGGCACCTTCATGGTTCGATTGGAAGAACTTGAGGTTGACTCCGAGTTCTGATGCTTTCGAGTAGAGGTCGTCCTGAATATCAGCTAACGTTTTTGTGCCGTAGAGAGAAGCATCTCGTTTTCCGAGATTGTTCAGGTTTGGACCGTTTAGTACGAGAATCGTGGCAGGCAATGTTTGCTCCCGGCTGTCGGATAATTCAGGATCGAGAACGATGACGAAAGGTCACGTTCATTACTCATGGCATAAGCGTACTACGGAGAGCCGGTAGATTTCTGCACGTTTGGTGTGTCTGGAGCCGTATCCGTGTTTGCTGACTGACTTCTCCGATTGGCTCTAGGGTGTGCTCCCAAGTACACTTCTCGTGCTTGCTGTGCTGATACGTGAGTGTATATCTGGGTTGTCGCTGGACTGCTATGACCTAGTAAATCTTGGACAACTCGCAAATCGGCACCGCCATCTAGCAGATGTGTAGCGAAACTGTGGCGCAGCGAGTGGGTGTGAAAATTAGGATCTAGTCCGGCGGCAAGTGCATATTTCTTGACGATGCGTTGGATCGATCGAGTGGTGAGTCTGCCACCTGATTGATTCATCCAGACTGCGGTGTCGGATTTCCTAGATACGAACTTGATGCGAACGTTAGTAAGATAATTTTCTATCCAGAGCCCGGCTTGTTCACCGAATAGTGCGACGCGAGGTTTAGAACCTTTTCCGACTACTCGCACTTCCCTCGTGGCGAGATCTACGTCAGTGATGTCCAATGCATTGGCTTCGGATACACGGAGGCCGGCTCCATACAAAAGTTCTATGATTGCACGATCTCGAATACCTGTATCTGTCGCCGTGTTCGGTGCGTCGAGCAGTCTGTCGATTTCGAAACTTGATGCGATTGCCGGGAGTTTCTTCTCTTTTTTCGGACCAGTGACAAGCTCTGTTTGGTCTAGTTCAATTACACCTGTATGGCGGAGGAAGCGGAAGAAAGATTTAAGAGCTGACAGTTTCCGAGAGACGCTACTGCGGTTGTATCCAATGGAAATCAGTGACGCTAGGTATTCGCGCAAGAAAAGACGATCGACGTCATCGAGCTTTTCTACGCTTTTATCATCGAGGAATTCAACGAGCGAGGCGAGATCGTTTATGTAGTTGCGAACGGTATGCTCGGCCAACTGTAGGTTGGTCGAAATGTGTTCAGCATATTCGTACACGAGAGTAGATATATCATGCACGCGAGAGTTCTTGATGGCTTGTTCCATGGCAGGAGAAGGAAGTCGTTTGGCGGCTGTCATGACTGAGCCGCCAAACGTTGTTCATTCATTCGCAAAAAGCCGTTAGTCGACTTAAAGCTAAGCTTTAGGCTTGGCTTTGGCTTTAGGCCTAGCTTTGGCTTTAGGCTTAGCTGCAGCCTTTTTCTTTGGAGCTTTCTTGCGTGCGCTGCGCTTGGCTTCAGCTTCTTCTGCTGCTGCTGCTGCTGCTTCAGGGTGCACAATGGAGCATTTCTCCATAGCCGTCTTCCAAGCAATCTCCCAGTTCTCTTTGACCTCACCGGTCGCACGTTCTCCAGGGCGGGTTGAGATTGAGACACGACATTCTGGGAATTTTCCGCACGAAAGGAACTTTCCGAACCGTCCGGTGCGGATGACGAGGTCATCTCCGCCTTCACATTTTTCATCGCTTACCTGTACGAGTTTTGCACGATCAACTCGTTCAGCCTTCTCGGTAGTTTCAGTTACCGCTTTGTCGAATGGGCCGAAGAACTCTTTGAGCATTTGGACCCAGTCTTGTTTACCCTCAGCAACAGAGTCGAGTTTCGACTCCATTCCTGAAGTAAAGCCTGTGTCCATAATGTTCGGAAAGTGCGTGGTCAAAAAGTCGGATACTGCTATCCCCATAGGAGTTGGCTTAAATCGTGTCTTTTCGCGATCAACATATTGTCTTCGTTCAATTGTGCCGACAATCGACGCGTACGTGCTAGGGCGACCGATTCCCTGTTCTTCCAAATATCGAATCAGGTTAGCTTCTGTATAGCGAGGCGGTGGCTGAGTGAACTTCTGATCGGCATTGACGGTCTGCTTCTGCAGGTCGTCGCCTTCGTTCAAAGGAGGAAGTTGATTGCTGTCTTCATCTTCCGCATCTTCATCTTTGGTTTCTATGTAGAGCTTGCGGTAGCCATCGAATTTGATGACAGATCCGGTCGAGCGGACAATGTATTCACCACCATTTGGAGCCGTGGCGGCGATATCAACACCTGTGTTGTCGACGATTGCATCTGCCATCTGACTGGCGATGGTTCGCTTCCAAATCATTGTGTACAGGCGGAGTTGTTCACTCGAAAGATACGGCGCAATCTTTTCGGGAGTGTTCAAAGCTGAAGTAGGTCGGACAGCTTCGTGAGCTTCCTGTGCTGACTTGCTACGAGTTTTGTACTTTTTTGGTCCAGTCGAGTATTTATCACCGTAAGTAGATTTGATGAAGCTCATGGCTTCTTCAAGAGCATTCTGAGAAAGATTTACCGAGTCAGTACGCATATAGGTGATGAGACCGACGGGTTCAGCGCTGCCTATTTCCATACCCTCATACAGATCCTGTGCGATTCGCATTGTTCGCTGGGCGCTGTATCGGAACGAACGAGCAGCCTGCTGTTGCAAAGTACTGGTCGTGAACGGAGGTCGTGGGCGCTGTTTAGCTTCTTTGCGCGTGACATTTGAAACTTCGTATGTCGCAGCGCTTAGATCATTTTTGATGGTCATTGCAGTCGTTTCGTTATCGACGACTGGCTTGCCTTTTTGATCGGGAACGCGGGTTAGGTTCGCATTGAATGTGAATTTACGAGCGCCTGATTCGGTTTCGAGATCAACAGTAATTACCCAGAATTCTTCTGGCTTGAACGCTTCAATTTCACGTTCGCGGTCGACGATGATTCTGAGGGCTACCGATTGGACGCGTCCTGCAGAAAGACCACGCTTTACCTTGCTCCATAGAACTGGGCTGAGCTTGTAACCAACAATTCGGTCTAGCAATCGGCGTGCCTGCTGGGCGTTAACCAATTCCATATCTATGTCACGAGGGTTAGCGAAAGCTTCTTCAACCGCTGAGTTCGTGATTTCGTGGAAGACGACCCGCTTCAGGTTCTTTGCATTACCAAGATCGGCAGCTTCAACAAGGTGCCACGAAATGGCTTCGCCTTCTCGGTCCGGGTCAGTTGCGAGATAAACAGAATCTGCTTGTTTCGCCGCTTTTTTGATCTCACTGATGAGCGTAGCTCGGCCACTTACGTTTACGTAGGTTGGCTCGAAAGTTAGATTTTCTACATCGACTCCCAGCGTACTTTTAGGAAGATCCCGTACGTGCCCCATCGATGCCTTGACGATGTACTTATCGCCGAGAAATCGGCCTACTGTTCGAGCTTTTGCCGGTGATTCGACGATGACGAGGTCGGGTTTTGACGTATTCGCCAAGTGTTTGTTCCTTCAAACTGGTGACTCCCCAAGTTCATGGGGGAACCACGGGTGGGTGGGTCTTTATCAGCAATAAATTACATCGATCAAACCTGCCTGGAAGTTCCCTGCAGTTCCAACATCACTAAAACGGAGCTAACGCTCGCTGCTGATTTACCCAGTGTTTTTTGTGATGTCATCGACGTGAATCGGCTCCTTGGAATTTTCAAGAAGGTCGACAACGCGATGCTCGATACTTAAAACATTGTTCTCACTTGAGAGGTTGTCAAGCGCTGTTTTGCTAAAATAATCACTTTTATCGGGTGAAGTCTGAGAGTTAGACTACCCAAAAACAGATTGTACATATTGGCGCTCAATGTTGATATCTTCAAGAATGATGTCGACTGATGTGGTGAGTTTTGCCCCTGCTGAATGAGTCAGTTTGTCCCTTTGCTCTTTTCGCTGAGCCCACTTTCTCGGAGGGCGAAAATGTCTCGATCTAAGTCAAGACTACTGTTTTGACCTGGGGACTAATTGAGCGGAGTATGCCAATATGCGAAATATGGCGGAGAGGACAGGATTCGAACCTGCGGTGAATTTGCACCCACACACGCTTTCCAAGCGTGCCCGTTAAACCGCTCTGGCACCTCTCCGCGGTTGCATCGTCGACTGGTGAAACCAGTCTTGTGCTCATCATTGTTGGAAGGCGGCGGCCCAACTTTGATGTGTATATGGCGGAGAGAGCGGGATTCGAACCCGCGATATGCGGATGCATATACCGGTTTTCGAGACCGGCGCCTTCAGCCACTCAGCCATCTCTCCGAACTCATCAACTATAACAATCGTTTCGACTGTTTCGGATACTCATTTGGAAGGAATCTGGAGGGTTTTTCTTTTAGTATTCAACAACTGTGGTACTGAGAATTATTGACGGATGAGATTTGAAATCAATACGATTACACGATTGTTGATTTATATCAGTTCCTATTCATTTAGCTCTACCGGGGCCGGTGCTGCTCTACTTGGTCGCTTACCTTCGGAGTCGAATGCACTAGATTGGGACTTATCAAGATGCTATTAACAGGTGTTTGTTAGATGACCATTTCAGGAATTATTCTCGCTGCTGGTAAAGGCACGCGAATGAAATCCGGCCTACCGAAACCTCTTCATAAGGTTGCGGGTGTCGCCTTAGTTGGCCACGCCGTACGGATCATGCGGATCGCCGGAGTAGAAAATATTAATGTGGTCGTATCTAGTGATCTAGCGAATTCCGACGCTCTTCAGTCAGCATTGCTTCCGAGAGTTACGATTTCGGTGCAATCCGAGCAACTAGGCACTGCTGACGCACTAAATTCTGCTCGCTCGGCGGTGGAAGCTGCCGATTCGATAGTTGTGGCACCAGCCGACATGATTTTGGTCACAGGCGAAATCGTTAGGCAAATGATCACGACTCATGAAGAATCGGGCGCACATGCAACGGTGCTTGGTGCGCTTGTTGATGACCCTTCTGGACTCGGACGAATCAAACTTGATGCTTCGGCAAAGCCGGTCGGAATACTCGAAGAACATGAAGCCGATGAAGAGCTTCTTCAGAGTCATTTGATTAATACTGCATGGTATTGCTTCGACAATAATTGGATTTGGAATGCTCTTGATTTGGTCGAACCTGCAGAAACGAGTGAGGTTTATTTACCGCGAGTGATTAAGAGTGCTGCCGCTGCAGGGCGTGTTAGGGCAGTAGTGTCTGACAACGGCGAAATGGGGCAGGGGATCAACGATCGTGTGCAGCTATCGAGAGTTGAAACTATAATGCGCCAGCGAACGAACGAGGCGCATATGAAAAATGGGGTAACGATCCAAGATCCTGCTACTACTTATATAGATATTGATGTTGAGATTGGGGCTGACACGCGTATTGGCGCCGGGACGCACATTGGAACACGATCCACGATTGGTTCTAACGTTTTGATAGGCCCAAACACTCAAATAACTTCAAGCAAGATTGGTAACGGTGCAACTGTAGACGGCGCTCGTGTCATCAATTCTGTGGTCGGAGAAGGTGCAACAGTCGGCTCTAACTCTTTACTGCGTGCAGGTTCTGAATTGATGCCATGGGCAACGGTGGGTAATCTTGCGGAGATAAAGAACTCAGTAATCGGTTCTGGTTCGAAAATTTCGCACTTCAGCTACATTGGAGACACTAAGATAGGCGTTAACGTAAATGTGGGGGCGGGAACCGTTACTTGTAATTACGATGGTAAGAAGAAACATCCAACTGTGATTGAGGATGAAGCCTTTATTGGTTCTAGTACGATGTTGATTGCACCGCTAACTATAGGTAAATCGGCGAGAACTGGTGCGGGGTCAGTAGTGAAATTTGATGTAGTGAAAGGTGATACAGTCGCCGGAGTACCTGCAAAATCAATAAAATCTAAGTAATTGCTGAACGTCAAAACTTAATAATTAGGATAGAAATCTAAAGGAATGATTAGTAATACAGAAGACCCTGATAGTAAGGGACAACCTCCGGATACGAACCAGCAGAGAATATTGTTTGAGGTGAACGCGTAGTGTCACCCGAATTACTGGCTCTGCTAGCGTTTATTATTTCTGGCAGTGTTTTCTTCCTAACTGCTTTGGCGATTTCTTCGCTTGGTACGCGTATAAATCCGCTGCCCTTATCTGTTCGGAATCCAAGTACCAACAGCGAATCAGATCATGACCACGATCATGTATTATCTGGCAAACTCAGTGCTGAAGCTAGCCTTATAGGCCGAAGCCTTCAAGCAGCATCGCTGATAGCTTCGGCATTGGCCGTATACGCTATCTTAGAATCAGCGACTGACACACCCGGCTCTGGTTATGAAGTTGTATTAAGTGGCGTAATTACCGCTGCAGGTGCGATCGTTTTACAACTGATCGCCTCCGGACTTTCCGGCTATCAACGTAATTGGGCACGGGCAATTAGCCGCCCATCTGGAACTCTTTTGCGCTGGACTAGCGTGGTTCCGGGTATTTCACACATTGTCGATTTCTCCCTGTCTCGCGGCCGAGGTGATGATGCCGTCGGTGAAGATGTATCCGAAGCGCTTCAAGAGAGTCTAGATTTTCTTGAAGAATCAGTTATTCCTGCCGATCAAAATGAACTTAGGATGATTCGCGGAATACTCCGAATGGATACCGTGAAAGTTCGCGAAATCATGGTGCCGCGCGTTGATATTAACGCTGCGTCGGCAACTGCGAGCATCGGTGCGGTCGCCGATCTTATGTCTGTCGGTGGGCACAGCAAAATTCCGGTATATAACGACAACATCGATTCAATCGCTGGAGTTGTTTTTGCTCGAGACGTTCTTTCTGCATTAGATAACGATAAAGATCCGAATTCTCCCGTTGAAATCCTAGCGCGCCCTGCTTTGCACGTACCAGAGTCTCAGAGCCTTGAACGCCTTCTTAGGCAGCTACAGGAGCACCGCACAGGGCTCGCTATAGTTATTGACGAATACGGTGGCGTGTCGGGATTGGTTACTGTGACGGACTTGATCGAAGAAATCGTTGGCGAACTCGTTGATGAGTTCGACGTCGATGGTCCTGAAGTTGAGGTAGCGGATTCAAAAGAAATGTTCGCGGATGCTGGGGCATCGATCGACATAATGAATCAAACACTAGGCACTTCTATCGTTACGGACGGGTTCGATACTGTCGGTGGTTTGGTATTTCGAGAACTCGGTAAGATGCCATCACCAGGCGACATTGTTTCGGTCGAAGGTGTGATCATCACTGTTCAGTCGGTGATCGGTAGGCGAATCCGCCGAGTGAAGGTTGAACGAGACGATATGGATATGTCAGACGCCGACTAATATTCATGAATCGGAACGCAAGCCTTGACAGCTACCCCGCTGGTATATGGCGACAGGAACCCCTTCGATACCGTGAGTTCTCTTACGAGCTCCCA
>JAPKCH010000017.1 GCA_026421185.1 Dehalococcoidia bacterium
CCATATCGATAACGAAAGGAGGCTCTTCGCCAGCCGGAGCTGCAAACGCCATTGGGTTTGTACCCATCCACGGATATCGAGCGTTCATTGGAATGATGACGCGTCCGCCACCCGACGACATCGTGTAGCCGATCATGTCGTGCTTCAGGGCGAGTCGCGCGTAGTAACCTGCGGCGCCGTAGTGTGAAGAATTTTTTACAGCAACTGAAGCCATGCCTGTGGTTCTCGCTTTTTCGATAGCAAGTTCCATCGCCTTAACGCTGGCGATCATTGCCATACCTCTGTCGGCGTCGATAACGGCAGTGCCGGGAGTTTCGTAAGTGACTTGGACGTTCGGCGTCGGGTTGATGTAGCCGTTCATCAGACCGGTGAGATAGTGCAGGTCGAGGTTGTAGCAAACGCCGTGCGTATCGATTCCGTTCATGTCCGCATCGACTAATACGTCAGCACAGAGGTTAGCTTCATTTTTGGGCATCCCAGCGGCTGCGAACAGGTTCGCAATGAACTCTGCGAGTGGCGCCTGCTGAACATAAGTAGGGTCGGGGACGTGCTTTAGCTTCTCGAGAACCATCTTTGAAAACTGAACTTTCTATTGAGTCGTTTGGGAGCGTCGGATGCACTCGTAACTGCTTATGCGGCGAATATTACTAGCACTCGACGGGTTTGGTGATTGGTGTCCCCCTGTTGTAAGGCAGTTTCTTGTGTCAAAGTAGTGACAAATTACTAACTGGCTACATAAGACCTATCGGGTCACGTTTATGAGCGCATTTCAGGAGATTCGATTCGATGGCAGATACAGCAGACATTGTTGTTGTTGGCGGCGGTGTTCACGGGACTTCAACGGCGTGGCATCTGGCAAAACGTGGTGCAGGTAAGATCGTTCTAATCGAAAAGGACGGTATCGCTTCAGGCGCTTCCGGCTGGTCGAGTGCGATTGTTCGTATGCACTACTCGCTCGAATCGCTGGTGAAAATCACGATGTACGGTCGTGATATGTACGACGACTGGGAAAACATCGTCGGGATTGGAGAGAGCGGATTCCGTAAGACCGGATTCCTTGTTCTGTTCCCTGAAGCTGAGCTTGACCACGGTCGAGAGGTTGTAGATATGCAACAACGACTTGGCATCGACGCTCGCTACATCTCGGTCGATGAAGTGGGTGAAATTGAACCACGACTGGTTCGTGACGATGTGGCGGCCGGAGCTTGGGAGCCTGAATCAGGTCATGCTGACGGATCTACTGTGGCTAACTCGTTTATCGCAGCGGCGCGTGAGCTTGGGGTTGACATTCGAATTGGACCTGAAGTTCTTGGCGTAACCTCTGAGGGCGGCAAGGTCACTGGAGTCAAAACTTCTGAGGGTGTGATTTCTGCCGATACCGTGATTGTCGAAGCAGGCTTCAGGACTAGTGCGTTGTTGGCTCCACACGGAGTCGATCTGCCGATCACACCGGTTCGCCACGCCATTGCCGTGGTCGAACGAACGCCTGACTTTGGTGATATTCATCCAGTGGTTTCTGACCGAATTGCGCGTGCGTACTACCGACCTGAGCGTGAATCGCTGGTGTTGCTTGGTGAACACGATCCTCTGAAGGGCCCGGTCGACGATGAGGTCGAAGCCGCCAAGCCGCCGATTCTTGATGAAGAGGTGAGCCTCATGGAACGATTTGCGCATCGCTTCTCGGGTCAGGAATTAGCTTCAAAAATGCAGGGTTATACTGGCGTTTACGATTGTTCACCCGACTTCCAGCCTGCGTTCGGAAAGGTTCAGGCGCTTGACGGTTTATTTGTTGGAGCGGGCTTCAGTGGTCACGGATTCAAGCTGAGCCCGGGGATCGGCAAGATCATGAGCGATCTTGTTGTGGACGGCTTGACCGACATGATCGACGTCCATCCGTTCAGGATTGAACGATTTGCTGAGGATGATCTATTGCTAGACGGCGAGGGCTATTCGAACAGGTCTCTGGCCTAATTGAACAGTGGGTTGGTTCCGCCGAAGGAATCGACTGCTGTGCCGGTGATTGCTGAACTGGCGTCGGACGCAAGGAAGAGTGCGACCTCTGCGATCTCGCTTGGATCCATTAGCTTCGGATGTTCATCTCGTCCGGTTGTGTTGAATGCCGCTCGGAAACCCTCGGTATCGGTTCCGGCAGGGCAAATAGCGTTCACGTTGATCCCATGCTCGTAGACCTCAGCAGCCAGTGACTGTGTGAAGCTGATGAGACCGGATTTAGTTACGCGGTACGCACTGCGACCGGGGCCACCTGATCGACCGCCAATCGACGAGATATTGATTACCTTGCCGTAACGACTTTCGATCATTCCTGGCAAAAGCTTTTGAGTGATTAAAAACGCACCCGTCAGGTTTACATTGAGAACTTCGCGCCACAAGTCAGGATCGAAGTCGGCCACCTTGATTTTCGGGTGAATGATTGCAGCGTTGTTGACCAAAATGTCGACGCTGCCGAATTCCTGTTGAACTGCTTCAACAAGATCGTTGATTTCGGATTCAACACCCAGATCGGCGGTTACTCCAAGTGCGTTGCTACCACGTGCACTTATCGTCGCCGTGACGTCGGTGATTTCGTCCTGGTTCCTGCCGGTGGCAACGACGTTAGCTCCAGCTGCTCCAAAGGCGATTGCGATTGCTTTTCCGATTCCTTTGGATGCGCCGGTTACGAGTGCTGTTTTTCCTTTGAGTGATGTCATGGTGGAAGATGTTACCCGCTGCGTAGTCGCAATGACTGAATACCCGGTTCATACTGGGTTTTAGTTTTTTTATTCGGCAATCTCATATGCCGCAACCAACACGGAGAATTACATGGCAGAGAAGGTAGTAGTTACAGGCGGATCGGGGAGGGCTGGTGAATACATCATCGCTGAGTTCTCAGCAGCTGGGTATGACGTTTTCAACGTTGACTCGGTGCCACCTCGACCCGGATCCCCTTCCAATTCTGCCCAATGGTGGGATGTCGATGTAACTAACTTCGGTGAAGTGGTTAACGCACTAACCGGTGCGGATGCAGTAGTTCACATGGCCGCGATTCCTGCACCTAACAAGGACGCAGAGCACAAGCTGTTCCGCATCAACATGCTTTCAAACTGGAATGTGCTTGAAGCTGCTGAAATTCACGGTATCGAACGTATTTGTATGGCTTCATCAATCAATGCTGTTGGCGCTGGTTGGGGTCAAAAGGTTTACACGCCCGAGTATTACCCCGTCGATGAGAACCACCCAACTCGAGTTGAAGACGCTTATTCACAGTCGAAATGGCTTGGTGAAGAAATGGCCGAGGCGTTCGTTCGACGTCGTGAAGGCAATGTTCAGATCGCCAACATGCGATTCCACGCACTATGGGACCCTGCACACGGCAAGAACCATTTGGATTCGGGCGATAAGACTTCAGTTTCTGGACGTCACGCCGGTGGATTCTGGAGTTGGGTGGGTCGACACGACGCTGCTCGAGCTTGCCGTTTGACCATCGAGAAGGAATTTGGCGGAGCCGAGGCATTCTTCATCAACGCCACCGACACGACTCTCGATATTCCGACGATGGATGCGATCAAAGAGATTCATCCTGATGTAGAACTTCGTGAGCCTATTGAAGGATTTAGAAGTCCTTTGTCTGTTGCGAAGGCTGAGAAGCTTCTTGGATGGGTTCCAGTTGAGTCGTGGCGAGAAGGCACCGTTCGTGACCCAGAGCCAAACGATGTTCAGCCTCAGCCATACCAGGCACAGTGGACTCGCTAAGTTCCGAACTTGTTCTCCCTCCCGACGGGGAGGGAGTTAGAGGATGGGTTGGATCGTTTAGGCTGAGCAATTGATATTGCTCGCCTGAGATTTCAGCCCCACCCCAGATCCCTCGGCTTCGATGACTTCGCTTGGGAAGTTGAACTGGTGTTGAGAGCCTAACTAGTCACGCCACCGTCGACGGGTATTGCTTGACCGGTGATGTAGCTGGCGGCATCTGAGCACAGGAACGAGACGACTTGGCCGACCTCAGAAGGCTCGCCGTACCGATTCATTGGCACCCATGATTCCATCTTGGCTCGTGCCGCCGGATCGCCACCTCGGTCGAGTCCGTGCATCATCGTTGTGTCGATCACACCGGGACAAACAGCATTCACTCGAATCCCTTTGCGAGCATAGTCACGCGCCGCAGCTTTCATTAGCCCGATTACACCGTGCTTACTCGCCGTGTATGCGGTTTGTCGACCCGTTCCACCATTGAGGCCCATGTACGAAGAATCGTTGACGATCGCACCGCCCCCGTTTTCAATCATGTATCTAATTTCGTATTTCATGCTCAAGAATGCACCCTTGAGATTCACGTTGATGATTGCGTCGAAGTCTTCATCTTCAACTTCATGAAGATGCCCGGCTGGTTCGAGAATTCCTGCGTTATTGAAAGCAGCGTTTAGTCCGCCGTAGGTCGAAACCGCGTGCTGAACCGCTCGTTCAACCTGCGCACCATCCGAAACATCGGTAACTGCGTATGATGCCGTGCCGCCAGCCGCTTCGATGAGTTCTACGGTTTCTGCGAGATTCGCTTCACGTCGAGCAGCAACAATAACTTTCGCTCCGTGAGCTGCCATGACGATCGCAGTTTCACGTCCGATGCCAGAACTAGCTCCGGTGATCAGAGCGATTTTGTCTTCGAGAAGGGCGGGCATTCGGCGATTACCTTTAGTTGTTTTTTGTTACTTGGGCGAGTGGCTCAGGCTATGTACAACACGTAGCATACGTCCTCGGGTCAATTCCATGCTCGTATTTGTAAATCCAATGACTATCGAACTACGACAAGTAACAGACAACAATTTTGACGAATGGCGCAAAGCCGTTCGACACGGATTTGGGCAGCATGTGCACCCGGACGATATTGCACGTCTGCGAAACGACAGGGCTGAGCTTGATAGATTAATCGCCGCTGTCGATACTTCTTCAGACCGAATCGTAGGTACTGGTGGCGCTGATTCTTACTCGCTGACCCTTCCCGGAGGATCCAGCGTGCCTATGGCAGGCGTTGCGTACATGACTACGTCGGTTACACATCAGAGGCAGGGTGCGTTCTCACGCATGATGACTCAGATTCATGATGAAGCACGTGAACGTGGAGACCTCGTCAGCGGACTCTGGGCATCTCAGTCACATCTTTATAGTCGGTTCGACTACGGGCTAGCTGTGAATTCCTACGATTGGGAAATCGATCCAAGCTTCGGTGAGTTCTCGCACTCAGCAGTCGATTCTTCGGACGAATCTGACGCTCATGTTTACTTTGTAGACGCCGACGAAGCTGCTGCAATTCTGCCCGGAATATACGATCAGATGCACCAGCAGACCATCGGTTCAGTGAACCGTAATGAAGGTCGGTGGCGTTATGAACTGTTCGATGAAGAACGAGTCCGTGGTGGGGCAAGTGAGCTGTTCTTTGCGATATGCGAAGAAGCTGGTGAACAGACCGGTTATGTTGCTTACCGAATGCGTAGAATTGGTGATTCCGACATGGGCATACTCGAAGTTGTCGAGCAGGTTTCGGTTACCAATACTGCGCACGAAACGATGTGGCGATTCCTGTTGAATTTTGATCTCGTCGGAAAAATCACTGCTGTAAATCGTCCTTCCGACGATCCGCTATGGTGGATGCTTTCTGATCCACGCCGTCTGAATCGTAAATCGCACGATGCTTTGTGGATTCGCCTGCTGGATATTCCCAAGGCGCTCGAAGCCAGAAGCTACAACGCCGATGGCCGTCTGAAAATCGGTTTGGTCTCAAAGTCACAGCCTGGCGTGGTGGGTACCTATGTGCTTGATATCGACGACTCACAGGCTTCGGTGAAAAAGACAACCGACAAACCTGATGTTGTGATGACCCCCGCTGACTTATCTGCGATTTATCTCGGAGGTATGACTCCAGGGCCGCTGGTTGAAGCAGGGCGAATTGATGTGGTTACAACCGGTTCGAATTTCAAGCTTCATGGCATGTTTTCGACCGATTCAGCACCGTGGTGTGCGCACTACTTCTAGGCAATAGGATTTTCAGCGAACACACCATGAACATCGAATACCGACAATTTGCTCCATCTGAGCACAGGCGTTTTGCTGCGATGATCGATCGAGGGTTTGGTGAACACTACGAACCAGATCACGACACGTATCAACTAGACTTAAAGACGTTCACTCCCGACATGTCTATGGGCGCGTTTGATGGCGACGATATCGTCGGTACTTCTGGCGCAATAGCGTTCGAATCGGCAGTTCCCGGCGGTGCGATTATCAAGAACGCTGGCGTGACTGGGGTGACGGTCGCCACCACGCATCGTCGTCAAGGCATTCTCACCAACATGATGAAGCGACTGCTGAAGCAGGAGCGCGAAAAAGGGCAACCCGTCGCATCTTTGTGGGCTTCGGAAAGCATCATCTATGGTCGTTTCGGTTACGGGATGTCGATCCAGCACGAGAATATTTTGATCGATACCCGGAAGGCCGCTATCAAGCACATGCCAGAAGTGCCAGGCAAGATTAGATTCGTAAATCAGGCTGAGGCTCGCAAGGTATTTCCTGAGGCATGGGAAGCTTCGGTGAATTCGCACAGCGGTATTCCGCGCCGCGACGACCGTAGTTGGGATCGTATGTTTATGGAGACAGCAAGCAATGACGGTTGGAGCAAGCCGTGGTTGATCGTGTACGAAGAGGACGGTAATGCTCTCGGATTCGCAAAATATATGTTGAAGGAGCTACATGTATTTGGTGAGCAGGTGCACGGATTAGTGAACGCCGACATGGTGATGCACAGCAACGCCGCTTCGCACGCTGCTCTATGGAATCATTTATTGAATGTCGATCTTTACGACACCGTGAGCAACTGGCGTTCGCCGGTAGACGATGGCCTGCCGTGGATGCTAGCCGATCAACGTCAGCTTGAGCGCAAGCCTTACGACGGTGTGTGGTACCGAATGCTCGATACTGCTGCTGCACTTTCGACTCGAACGTATATGGCAGAAGATAGCTTGGTTCTGGAAGTCGAAGATTCGTACATCCCCGAATGGGGAGGTCGATTTGAGCTTACGGGTGGCCCTGATGGAGCTACTTGCGTGCCGACTACGAGCGCTGCCGACATCACTATTCCGACAGCTTCGTTATCGACGATCTACCTCGGTGGCGCGAAGCTGGCTGATCTTGAGCGAGCGGGTCGAGCAGAAGAGAATGTCGATGGCTCGATAGCACGTGCGGACGCTATGTTTGCCTCCGAACGGGCGCCGTGGTGCCCGCTGATGTTCTAGGGACCACCGGTTTACGTTATTAATGCTCGAGACTTAGCAGCCGGCTCTTCCAATCTCGTTATACTCGGGGTGTCATCGAATGAGTTGGTCGCGTATCTCCCCCCTATAACTCCTCCGATGAGGTGAGGACTGTTTGCGCAATTGTTAATCGTAATTTCAGATAAAAATTTCCGAAGTGGGCAATTCACAACTAGAATGTAGTTAGCTCACTAGGAGAACTCATGACTAACTTTACGCCTGCACATCTTGGAAAATGGGAATCGCTATTCACCGATTTGGTCGATGGCGAAGGTTCAGCGTTAACCGAAGAGGGCAGCTGGATGCTCGGCGAGAAGCCAGGACTGGTGTGCGTGTTCGAAGATGACGAACCGCTTTACATTGAAGCCGCAGCCAACATTTCAAAAACGCTTCAGTGCTACATCAAGGGCGGATCCGAGTGCGACTTCCGAACGATGGTCGGCGTAGTCGAAATGGGTGCGTCTCTCAAGAACGCAGCCCAGCGCGCCAAATCTGGTCCGCTGGCGATTCGAATCTCCAAACGAGTTGAGAAGTTTAGGTATCGTGTTGCTCCGGCTCCGGCTAAAACTATGAACCAACTCGCCGATGCCTTCAATGTAGTCGCCGACACCCGCTACGCAGGCCCTAGCGCCCTATCTAACCGCGCACTGGACGCACTGCCGGGTTAGTTCGTGCTAGGAACAGTCGTATCGTTGACACACGAACCGTTAAAAACGATAAGGGCAGGAAAATATCCTGCCCTTATCTAGTTACCAGACTGAGCTAAATCACTGTCAAGTGCGGATAAGCTCTCGGCTAGACTATTTTTTTTACAACTCGGACCATTGAATCAAAGATTCTCGTCTTTGCCGTAGAAAGGGTGCCAATGGCAGCTAGTCGTCGGCCATAACAGCGGTTTCTTCCCGCTGAGTCTCGGTAGAGTCTCTATACATCCCACCGTTTCGGTAGCGTGTCCGCGCTGCCGGGTGGTGTCGCAGGAATGGCGGAATTGCCATTGATGCAGGATCTTCGAGTGCCTTTCGAGCAGCCGTTTCGGCTTCTTCCTCAATTTCACCAGATACCGGGAATCCGGTGGCGATGATAGTGAGTTTTACTTCGTTCTCCATCTTAGGATCGGTTACCGTTCCAAAGATGATGTTAGCGTCGGGGTGAACTGTCGAAGCGATCACCTCTGAAGCACGCTGGACTTCGTCTAGCGTCAAATCTGTGCCACCGGTGATGTTGAATATCACGCCTTTGGCTCCGGCAATTTCTACTTCTAGAAGAGGAGAGTTGATCGCCTGTTCTGCAGCATCGATTGCTCGGTTGTCGCCTGAACCTTTACCAATAGCCATCCATGCAGGACCGGCGTTGTCCATAACTGCACGAACGTCGGCGAAGTCGAGGTTGATTTCACCAGGTACAAGAATTAGTTCTGCGATCGATTGGATGCCTTGTCGAAGAACATCGTCGGCCAACTTGAACGCCCGGTCCATCGTCAGTTGTTCATCGGAAATGGCGACTAACCGATCATTAGGAATTACTATAAGAGTGTCGACTTCTTTTCGAAGCATCTCGATGCCTTCGATGGCTCTTTTCTTTCGAACTGCGCCTTCAAATGTGAATGGCTTGGTTACGACACCAACCGTGAGTGCGCCGAGATCTTTAGCGACTTCGGCTACCACAGGTGCTCCTCCAGTTCCAGTTCCGCCACCCATACCAGCAGCTACGAATACGAGGTCGGCTCCCTTGAGAACTTCCTTGATTTCGTCACGGTCTTCTTCGTGACACTGTCTACCCTTTGTAGGGTCTCCACCGACACCAAGACCTCGTGCGGTCGAATCACCGACTCTAAGGCGAACTGGAACCGCAGATGCGTCCAAGGCCTGTGAATCGGTGTTTACAGAAATATATTCAACTTCCGGCACTCGTTCTCGATACATGCGGGTAACAGCGTTCTGGCCGCCACCGCCAACACCAACTACTTTGATGTTTGCGGTACCAACTGAACCTTCAGGATTCGGAGTGTTGTGGTCAGGCATTTCGTACGATCTCCCCGGCGTTTCAGGCGGGCTTTGACTGCGTTTGTGGTCAGTCGTTACATAAGTTGTTCTGTCACAACTACTATCGTGATTGAGCAGATATTCAAACTTTACCCGTAGCACAATCGATCAGCCCTAGAAGATTTCGTGCGTGATTTGAGAATTTTCACCGTTTTGTATCGATTTCAAAATTCAAATTGCGCCTCATCTAGGTCGGAGCTACACTCGTGAGCCTTTCCCAACGGCTTCATTAATGCGCAGGGCTTATTAGATTGCCGCGGTACATCAGTCGATCCATTCGACCTCAGGAGATCTAACGTATGAACGGTTACGAGGCGATTGCGAAAATATTGAAGGCAGAGGGCGTCGAATGGATGGCTTGTTTCCCAGCAAATCCACTCATTGAAGCAGTCGCCAAAGAAGGTATTAAGCCGTTCGTGTTCCGTCAGGAGCGTGGCGGAATCATGGCTGCTGACGGGTTCTCTCGAATGATGGCCACGCAAGGCAAGTTCGGGGTATTCGCTTGTCAGGGTGGTCCTGGAATTGAAAACGCCTTCGGTGGAATTGCTCAGGCATCCTCCGAGGGCGTTCCTCTGATTTTCTTACCAGACGGTCCGGGCACTGATGTAACACCAGTCGCACCTAACTTCTCTGGTCCCGACAACTTTCGCTTCATCACTAAGTGGGCGCAGTCGGTTACCAACGCAGAACGTATACCTGCGCAGATGCGACAGGCTCTTTCGATCATGAAAAACGGTCGACCCGGACCTGTATTGCTAGAAATGCAGCGAAACATTATGGGTAACGAGGTTTCAAGCCTTGATGATTTCCGATCACCCAAGCGATACGTTGCTGCTCCTGACAAATCTGATCTTAGAGCTGCCGTAAAGAAGCTACTCGCCGCTAAGAAGCCTGTTTTCTACGCAGGTCAGGGCGTGCTCTATGCTGGCGCTTCGGCCAAGCTCACTGAACTTGCCGAACTTACCCAGATTCCTGTTATCACTTCAATGCCGGGCAAGTCTGCCATCGACGAGCGACACCCGCTCGCTCTCGGCGCAGCTAACAAGACAGCTCCTAAGGGTGTTTGGGAATGGCTCAAGTCGAGTGATGTTCTTTTCGCTATTGGTGCGAGTCTCACGAAGACCAGCTTTGGTATCGACATCCCTTCAGGCAAGACTTTGATTCACTCAACCGTGAACTCGGAAGATATTGACAAGGAATACACCACCGATATCGGACTTGTTGGTGATGCAATGAAGACACTCTGCATGCTCGTAGACGAGGTCAAGGCAGAAATTGGTGAAGAAGGACGTAAGTCTGACTCTTCGACAAGGGAAGCCGTTGCTGAGGTCAAGAAAGAGTGGATGAACGACTGGGCAGCGCTGCTCAATTCGGACATGGCCCCGATTAATCCTTACCGACTCGTAAATGAGCTGAATAAGGCTGTCGACCACGAGACAACTATCGTTACTCACGATGCTGGACACCCACGTGATCAGATCATGCCGTTCTACACAGCCACTGTTCCGCACAGCTACATTGGCTGGGGTAAGAGCACTCACCTCGGATACGGTATTCCGTTGATGATTGGTGCCAAGATCGCTCATCCTGATAAGTTCTGTGTGAACTTCATGGGCGATGCTGCTTTCGGTATGTCGGGACTTGATTTGGAGACTTCAACCCGAATCGGTGCGCCTATCACCACTGTTCTGTTGAACAACGGAACTATGGGGGGTTACAACCGATCATTACCAACTGCAATGGGCGAGTACAACGCCGGAAACATGTACGGCGATTACGCTGGAATTTCTGAAGACCTCGGTGGAGTTGGTATCAAGATCACCGAGCCAAGTGAAATTGCTGGTGCGCTGACTAAGGCTCGCCAGATCAACTTCGATGAAGGTAAGAGCGTGGTGCTTGATGTAAAGACACAGCAGTGGGTAGAGTTCTCTGAGTACAAAGACTAGTTTCAACTTTTAGTAGTCAAATATGAACATGGGCGATCTGCAATAGGTTTGATCGCCTCATGTTTATCGGCATGACCTACTGCCCACATAAACCGGTATAGCAATCATTAGGACATTCAGGGAATCGAGTCTCGGGAGCTAAACGATAGTCGACCTACACGACTACAGCGCTCACTTGGTTGCACATTCGTCGTGCCGAAGGATTCTCGTGGTCGAGATCTCCAATCAACCATCCACTACAGAGGAGGAGCATCAGAAACGGATGCAGTCCCGCGGAGTCTGGTCGACATATTTGAATAGGTAAATCGTCCCCTGCTCCGGAATCGTACAACCCCTAATCTCATCCACTGGCTGGAGACCGGACGGGAATGCGGATCACCAGATATGAGAGTTTTCTCGCGCCTAACCGGGCGACATCTCCCTTTTTGTGAGCAAGGTTCAACGCTATTCGTTTATCTCGAAACGCTATGACTTGGGGATGTAGACGCACGAGAGAGTGCTACTTGGCGAACGATCTCAGAATGCCAGCAGAAGCCTCTTCACACGCCTTTATTGCATCGTCGATAAGACCGAATGAACCATTGAAGCCGTGCGTCATCCCTTTGTACTCCGTGAAGGTCACATCATTGCCAGCATCCTTTAGAGCCGATGCGTAATCGGCTGCTTCATCCAGCAGCGGATCGTACTGTGCAGCGATCACTGTGGCATCGGCTAGTCTGCTCAAATCTTTGGCGCGAATTGGAGAAGCGTACGGGTGGAGCGGATCACCGTCTGGACCGATGTATTGGTCCCAGAACCAGATCATGCCATCTCGAGTAAGTCCATAACCTTCGGCATTGGCTATCACGGAAGGGCGCTCGAAATCGTGATCTATCACAGGGCAGAACAGCACTTGGTGTTTGATAGTTGGTCCGCCACGGTCTCGTGCCATAAGTGCTACCGCAGCCGATAGATTTCCGCCTGCCGATGTTCCAGCTACCGCGATATTTGAGGCATCGATTCCAAGCTCTTCTGCATGCTGGACTGCCCAAACAGTGGCGGCGTAGCAGTCCTCGGGCGCACCCGGGAATCGGACTTCAGGAGCCATCCGATAGTCGACTGAAATAAGAACAGCGTTTACGCGATTAACCAGACCTCGTGAAGTCGAATCTTCTGAGTCTAGGTCTCCGATAACCCATCCACCGCCATGGAACAACATGATCAGAGGATGCGGACCTTCGGTTGTTGGACGGTAGATACGAATAGGTATTTCGCCAACCGGCCCGGCAATACTGCGTTCGGTGATTTCACCAACCGGTTCTTGGTCTGAAGGTATCGTCGCTTTAGCGGCTACTGCATTGGCGCGAGCCACAGCCGGCGTTACATCTCTAAAGTCAGCAAAGCCGAGTGCAGCGCGTCGATCCATCAAATCTTTTACCTGTGGGTGAAGTGGCATAGGGGGGCTCCGTATGGACGAACTTGGAATTGATTTATGGAATTTATCAGAGTGTTGCTGGCACGGTTGCTCACAGACACATAAAGTTACGGGTATGCCAGAGATGAAACGTACATACTCATCATTTAAATTGATACTCAATGCCGTTCAGAATGCCGTAGCGGGAAGCCCTGACAAAGTGGTTCTGGTTGGTATCGATGGAGCAGGCGGGTCGGGTAAATCGACGCTGGCGAAGAAGTTAGCTAGCGTTCTAGATAACTCGACTATCGTTCATCTCGACGATTTTGCCGATTGGAACGACGGTTCAAATTTTCAGTTGAGTACGTTCGCCGAACGAACGCTTACACCACTAGTCGCCGGAATCACTTCGAAGCACCAGCGCTACGATTGGTCAACCGACTCGCTTGGCGAGTGGTTCGAGATTCCCTCTAGCGGAATAGCGATTATCGAAGGAGTTACTGCGCTTCGGCCTGACTTACGGGATTATTGGCATGTGTCGGCTTGGGTCGACTGCCCGCGTGATTTGCGACTAGAACGAGGCGTGGCTCGTGATGGCGAGGCTATTCGCTCGAAATGGGTTGAGGAGTGGATACCGGGTGAAGATGAGTATTTCGCGCGTGAACGACCATGGGATTCCGCTGGGTTTATTTTCGATGGTGCATCGAGTGGGAACTCCGAATTCGCCCCACCTGCGTGATCAACGTACAAGTTGAAGTTATCCAGTTACGCCGATTGCCCTTAGAATGGGTTAATTGAAAATTGCGATCGGTCTGCCGTTTGCATCCAAGCCGAAGTCATTCACATCGAGAGAAGCATGAAGACCACTGGATTCCGAACACTGGTGCTGGGTACGCCCTGGCGAAACCTCACCTACTGCATCATTGAAACCGACGAAGGAATAATCGGTGTAGGTGAAGCTCGTGTTCTGGGTAAAACCCACACGGTCATCGAGTACCTGAAAGACGCTCAGCGTCACTTCATTGGACACGACCCGTTCGATATTGAAGCGCTTTACCGTCGAATGACTCTGTTGGACTTCGGTAAGCCGGGTGAGGTTGTCTACACAGGCTTGGCTCTCGTCGAGTTGGCGTTTTGGGACATCATCGGCAAGAAAACGGGCCAGCCTGTTTTCAAACTGCTTGGCGGTCAGGTCAAAGAGAAGATTCCTGCGTATGCAAACGGTTGGTACACAGTCGAACGTACGCCTGAAGCATTCGCTGAGGCCGCTCGAAAAGTTGTTGACCGCGGTTACCGCGGAATGAAATTTGATCCGTTTGGTAACGGTGACATGGAGCTTGAACGTTCAGAATTCTTCCGGTCGCTTGATTTGATTGAAGCTGTCGCAAATGTAGCCGGTACGCGGGCGCAGATCATGATCGAAATGCACGGTCGGTTCGCACCAGTGCAGGCTCGTGAAATCGCTCGCCACATCGAGAAATACAACATCGGTTGGATCGAAGAACCGGTGCGACCTGGCGATACTCCGGCGTTGCAGTCGGTAAGACAGCACACGTCGTTGCCGATCGCGACCGGAGAGCGACTGTATGGTGCTCCTGAGTTCCGAGAAATTTGGGGATCGGGGAACGTGGATGTGCTGCAGACCGATATTACTCAGTCGGGTGGTATTTTTGAGACGAAGAAGATCGCATCGACAGCCGAGACATACTCGATCATGGTTGCTCCGCACAACGTTGGTGGAATCGTGTCGACAATGGCTGCATTGCACCTTTGTCTCACACTACGAAATGCCAAGATACTTGAGCATTTCAATGACTTCGCCGATCCGCATGTGAAGAAGGCTGGAACTGGTTATCCCGAAGTAATCGATGGCTACTTCCCTGTGCCAACCAAGCCGGGTTGGGGCATCGAGCTTGATGAGGACTTCATTAAGGCGAACCCACCGAACTACACGTCAGCTGGAGTCATTGCTGATCCTGGCTTGAACATGTTCGAGAACGCCAACTGGGCGAAGCGCGGGCAGGATGACTAAGTGCCATTTGTACTTTCCCGCCATAGACTCTAACTATGTTGATTTGGGTAATTAATCTTGATTATTGGTTTTACGTACCTAAACTTGTGAAACCTACCTGATCGTCTACTGAGATTGAGTTATTTTGGTTTACTGACAGTTCGACGATGGGGTGTAGCGGATGCGTGTTTCGGCTGGTGAATTAGAGTTTGATTGGATTGGTGATTGGGCGCAATTGCCATCGTCCGAAATGGTGGCACGCGGTTGGTCACATCATGGAATGGCGTTCTCGAACGAAGGACAGATCGTAACGTTTCACCCTACCGAATCGCTGGTTGTAATTCTCACGACTGAAGGCGAACTGGTTCGGTCATTCGAGATTCCGGTTATCGAAGCTCATGGAATGACTCTTTCAACGCTTGGACTTAACCAATCGATTTGGATTGCCGACAATGGTCGCAAGCGACACCCAGGCCATGAGTACGAATATCTGCCTGACCCACTACAAAGCAAGGTCGTGCGAGTTTCGATGGATGGGCTAGTCGAAATGGAGCTATTTGAGCCTTCGGTTCCAGCCTTACAGGGCGGTATATTTTCGCCTACTAGTGTCATCGCTTTCGACGAAAACCTTCGAGGAAATGGCGATATTTGGGTTGCTGACGGATATGGTAAAAGCCTTGTTCACCGCTACAACTCGAATGGTGATTATCTTCGGTCGATAGACGGTACTCGTGGATCTGGTCGGTTCGATTGCCCGCACTCGCTGTGGATCGACACCCGTTCGGGGACGCCTGAACTACTTGTAGCTGATAGGGCGAACGGTAGGGTGCAGGCGTTCGATATGGAAGGTGACTACATTAGGACTATTGGCAGTGATTATTTTGATCGACCAACGGTATTCGCAAGCTATGGCGATAATCTGCTTGTAGGCGAGTTGAATGCTCGCATCACCGTGGTTGGTCCGAACGATGAGCTGATTGGATACATCGGTGACAACACTCCAGTATCCGAAGAAGCTGCATGGCCAAATGAACCAGATTCCTCGGGAATTCCGAAGCGAACGTCGCGTTTGAAAGAAGGATTGTTCAACAGTCCGCACGGCATAACTTCGGATAGCGATGGAAACATCTACGTCACCGAATGGCTCATCGGTGGACGCTACACGAAGTTGGCGCTGGTTGAGTAGTCATGCTAAGTCCTCTGCACCGGGAGAGGACTTAGGTAAGGGTGGAATCGATAGGCTGGTTCCAGTATTCAAGCCTCCTCCAATCACACCTTTTCTTGTTTATAGCTTGGTGCATCGTGCCAACTGATCGATCTGAGCCAACCCTTCCAAACTTTGTTTGCCGATCGCTGTCGGTCGAATATATTTTGGAGCGTATGAACGAACTCGGTGTCGATATTGATGAAGTCGATTTCAAAGGTTGGTCAGGCTTGCACTGGGCGTTAGTTAGAGAAGTCCCTAAAGTAATTAAGCTACTTCTCGATTCTGGCGCAAACCCAAATCTGGCGACCGGCACAGGTCGACTCCCGCTCAACATCGCAATGAGAAGCGGTCAGGTCGATGCAGTTCAGATGCTTTTGGCATCAGGTGCCGACCCGGAAGCCGCAGATTCAGACGGCAAGACACCGAGGATGGTCGGCATGTCAGGCAAGTATCCAGAGCTGGTGAATTTGTTGGATCTATGATCCAAGTCTGCACTGGTGATTTTTCCGCACCTAACCCCAATCCCTTGAATGGAAATCTGGAACCAACTCCGGGATAGGTCTGATTGTTTCGACGACGATGTTCATCGTTCCATCGCGTCGAGATACGGTGCCAGTGGTGAGTAATAGTGATTCTTTAATGACCAATTTCAGGCGCTGATAAAGGATTGGCCAGATGATTAAAGGCGAATGTCCGAACTCATCCTCGAGCGTGATGAAAACAGTTTTCCCATTTGGTTTCTGACGCCTGACCACAAGTCCTGCTACCGAAATCCTATCTCCATTCGCGTAGTTTCTGACCTCTTCACTTCGTATGACTGTGGAGGGTAAATACGGTCTGATTTTCGACATTAAGTGACCCTGCGGATACAGGCCGGTTGCGGAGTACTCACCGATCATTCGATGCCAACTCGATTCGTCTGGCAGCGCGACTACGTCCTGCTCAACTGGCATTTCAAAAGCTAGCTGGCGTGAACCGTCCTTTTTCTCTCCACGTGGTCGATATCGTAAACCCGACTCCCAGCGGAGATACCTGCGATCGGAAATCGTTGGCGGTTCCCGATTTGGGTCGGCTATTTCATCGAATTGATCTAGTGCACCTGCAGCAGATAGGTAGTCAATAATTTCTTGTTTCACCCCGGTTCTCGACATGAAATTTGCAAGCGAGAGAAATTTTCCTGCACCCTCACGTTCTTCAAGAATTGGTGTCGCTGTCGCAGCCCGTAACTTCACCACGTGTGTCAGACCCAACCGAAGCGCACCGTCTTCAATGACGGCCTTCACTCCGCTTAGGTTTACGTCTGGCCTGAGCACTTTGACTCCGTGCCTAACCGCATCCTCTTTTAACGTTTCAAGGTTGTAAAAACCCATAGGTTGGTTGTTGAACAGGCCGACGAAAAATTCGAGTGGCCAGTAGTGTTTGAGCCACGACATTTGGTATGCCGTTACGCCAAATGCAAAGGCATGCGCTTCTGGAAATTGGTACATGCCGTGGAACTTACTGAACACACGCTCGGCAGCATCAGGCGGGACGCCTTTTGCTAGAGCACCGGTGATGAATTTGCCTTCCCAAACAGCGATATTCCGTTCGTTGTTTCGACGTGTGAACGCACGCCGCATCTGATCGCCTTCTACAGCGCTCATACCACCGACATGCATTGCTAGTTCACTAAGTTGATCCTGGTAAAGTGGCACGCCGTAGGTTCTGCCCAGCGCTGGTTCTTCTAACGGATGGTCGAACTTCCAATTGGGATCCTTGCCCATGTGGCGCCTGATTAACAGCGTCACGCCATCGTTCACACCAACACCGGGACGAACTACTCCGACTTCCCACGCCATCTCAGTCAGATTGCGTGGACGCAGACGTGTGACAGTCTGCATTTGTGCCGCCGATTCGATTTGGAAGACACCGATAGTGTCTGCGTTATGAATGTCGGTGTAGACAGCGTGATCTTCGAAGTCGATTCGAGATATATCAACTCTTTCTTCAGTCTGTTTTCTTATAAGTTCCAGTGCTTCGGAAAGCTGTGAAAGCGCACCAAGAGCGAGAAAGTCTATCTTCACAAAGCCAGCATCTTCAGAGGCATTTTTGTCCCACTGGCAGATGAATCGACCGTCGATGGCGCTACGTTGTAGTGGCACGGTTTCGGAGAGAGGACGTGCTGATAGGATCATTCCGCTGGGGTGCTGGGCAAGGTATTTTGGGAAGTGGTTGAGCTGCTGTGCGAGTTCGATGAGCATTTCCCACACCGGGACATCGACTCGGTCTTTGAATTCGGGAAGCTCTGACATTTCCTTTGCTAAAGTGGGAATTGAGCTATGAGCATCAAGTCGCTTGTTCAGTCGACCGAGATCATCATCTGCAATGCCTAAAGCTTTGCCCAGATCACGCACTGCGCCACGAATTTTGTAAGTCGAAATCATCCCTGTTAACACAGCGCGTTCGTATCCCCAGCGTTCGTGAATTCTAAGAATTAGCTCGGTGCGGATTTCACGAGGGAAGTCGAGATCGATGTCGGGTGGCGATAGTTTTTCTCCATCGGTGGTTTCCGGTAGAAACCGATCTAGGCGAAGTCCGAACCTGAGCGGGTCGATGTGCGATAACCCTGTGAGGTAGCCGATGAGCAGCGCCACCGATGAGCCACGACCTCGTCCCGGCGGGTTCTCTTCAATGGGAAGCCCAGGTTCAACGAATCCGAGGTCTTCTTGTACTTCACGGGCGATTCGTATGATGTCGTAGTACTGCAGCATAAAACCGACAAGACCGTGCTTTTCGAGAAGGTCGAATTCTTTGTCAAGTCGAGCTGTTACCTCTGGTGTGAGGCTATCGTATCGCCGCACGGCTGCTGCTTCGCAAATCTTACGTAGGTAGCTTGATTCGGTGTGCTCAGGTGGCAGGAAATCGTAGGATGGAAAGTCGTAAATAGCGTCGGATATGAGATCGAATTCACACCTGTCGGCGATCTTAACTGTGTTTGTTATTGCTTCTGGATGCTCACCAAATAGAACACTCATTTCATCGGCTGATTTCAGGAAGAATTGATCGTTGGGTCGACGCTCTCGGTGGCTTGCTTCAAGCGTTTTTTTGTGTTTGATTGCAACCAATGAATCGTTGAGTCGATGCCGGTCTTTAACGTGATAGTGGACGTTGTTGGTGGCGACTATTCCTATTCTGATTTCTCGTGCAATCGCCGCCATGCTGCGATTGCGTTGAACATCACCCATAACAAGGTTTTGCTGTAATTCTAGGAAGAAGTTTTCTCTGCCAAATATTTCGGTATATCTCTCAGCTGTACGCTGAGCTGAATCGATATCTCCAGCAGCCACAAGCTCGGAAATTTCACCTCTACGGCAACCGGATAAGCAGATCACACCGTCGGTATGTTCAGCGAGCAGGGCAGGGTCGAGATGTGGGTCGTTGCGTTCCTCAGCATCGATGTGAGCACGTGTGGTGAGAAGCGATATGTTTCTATAGCCGGCGGCAGTTTCAGCAAGAAGAGTTATGTGATGACGCTTGGAAGGATCGTATTCAGTATTAATAGGTTCGTTGAGGCCGCGTGCGAGAGTAATTTCAATGCCGATGATCGGCTTGACGCCGAGTTCTTTGGCTGCCTGAGTGAATTCCATGATTCCACTCACATTGTCGTGATCGGTGATGGCGAGAGCGTGAAGCCCTAGCTGTTTTGCAGCGAGTAGTAAGTCCCAAGCTTCCGAAGCTCCTTCTTGGAACGAGTAGTTGCTATGGGTGTGTAGCTCTGCGTAACGATGGGTGGGATTTTCTACGGCTGGATTGGGTTTGCTCGGATTCGAGGTATTGGATACTTCGTTATCCGGCGTCTGTGAATTTCTTAAGTATTCGGCTTGCTCGTCATTCAGCCCTCCTGTGACACATCGACCGTCACTGATCCAACCCGCGTGTTCAGGATTGGTGCTTCGCCTGTTTGGTGTGGTTTCTTTCGACTTTGAACTCCCTTGGCGACGCTGAGAATTCGTTTCGTAGCAAGGGTCAATTGTTACAGCGGTATCAAAGCTCAGCGAGACATCAGCCGTTCGTCCGGGTGAACCTACGACCTCTTTGGCAGGTACAACCTTTTCTATTTCTGAAAATTTATCCATTGAATCCATTGATCAGCTTTGACTAGCGCTATAAAAAGGTGAACGGGTGTTTGATGTCGATACAAACTCTCATAAGTTTTTTTTCGATCTTGGTAAATAATTAGCTTTGGCCAAGTGCCAACTCTTAACCTGATTGTCGGTACCAACTGTTGGAGATGAGGTCGAGGTGGATAGTTATCTGCTGGCCACTTTCGAGTCGTAGCACGTAGTAAAGGCGAGATATTTCGTCATCGGGACCACGCCACCACTCATCGTTTACCTTCCACAGGTTTTCTATCTCGACGACTCTCATCCACTTGCCATCTGAGACCAGTGCTGCCTTCGGGCTGCCTTGTTCACTATCCATAGAAAAGCTCGGATTCTTGCGACGTCTTGCGCTATGGCGGGCGCGTGGCGATTCGATGGCTGGCGGGACTTGTATTGAAGTCGGGTTGCCATTGGAGTCGGTTCGGATGTGAATGGTTCGAGGTGCGTTTAGAGGCTTGATCCCGCCTGAATGCTTGGGTGCTGTTTTAGTCAACTTTTACTGTCTCTTCATCGCTGCTGCAGCTGCTTAGTTGAACCAGTGCATATCTGCGTTCAGGGATTCTCGACCACGGCTCGAGTTCTTTCACTTGGTAGATAGGTGGAGCGATTCGCAAGCGTGACCTAAGCTGGCTAATCGTTTCCTGTAGATCGGTATCGCGCTTCACCTCCTTCCACATAGATTCCTGTCGTCCTGCCTCGCCAGTGATACCGGAAAGCGTTATTCGCATGTCTTCTAACGGACCGGGTATTTTAGTCATGTCCAACTTTGATTTGATCGCAAATAGCGCCTGGTGTTTACTTCCTGCGGGGTCTTTGAACGACACTCGCATGGTCCACGGAGCATGCTGGAAAACCTGTGATTGGATATTCGCTTGACGAGCAAAACGACGTATAAACTGCGGTCTGCCGTATGCGCGCCCAAGCAAACTTTCGAGGGCTGTAACGATTGCTGCCATGCTCACCGTGGGGTCAGGAAAGTCAAGATGTTCAGATACGCCGAGCACACTTCGCTTCGGCATTAACGGGCGGTTGTCGATTCCGTTTGCTAGTTCCCACGCTGCGCCGCCTGATTGTCCGAACTGAGCTTCCATGGGACCTCGGGGAATGTCGGCGATGTGACCCATAGTTGTTAGCCCGAAAGCGTGGAGCCGTTTAATGAGCGAGTATGGAACGGGTAGCGAATCTACAGGGAATTTATCGAGAAATCGTCCAGGCTCCCCCGTTATTTTTCGCCCACTATTTGATCGGCTCAAAAGCGATGCAGCGTACGCCAGCCACTTGTTGTCGCCAACACCGATACGTATGTCGAAATCGTCTACTGCGCCCGCAAGTAATCTCACTACATGCGCATCGTCACCATAAAGACCTTCTAGCCCCCATATGCCCAGGTAGGCAAGACCCGGAGCTGCTGCTTCGATATCGGGAACGATATGTTCGAGATTTTGGATGATTTCATCGAACATCAGTGCATATAACGCTGTGTCGGCTTCAATGATGAGCACGCCCTTGTGGCGTGATGTTGCCTCGATGATGGACATGCCGGGCATAACGTCGGTTAGATCTGGTGATGCAGCTAGAACAACACGGGCAGAAAGCGAATTTTTTGCAGCTTTTGATGCCTGACCCAATCCCGGTCCGCTAGGCATATTCGTGAGATCTTCTGAAAGATCAAGCGCATTACCAGCAACGATTGCTGAATGATCGTGAAGCTCAGGCTTGCGTAGTACTTCAACCTGCCACGGAAAGTTGGGTACACGTAGGCAGGCAATGGGTCTGACACGCCCTTCTGGCAGCTGTGGAGTGGTACGTCGTGAGCTTTCTCGCTGCGAGTTGGTAGCGGCGGCTGGCGACTTAAGTTTGGTTATGGGTCGTCTCATAGATGGTGCTTTGAGTGATAGAGGGTGAAGGCCGTGAATAAGACCTAGAAATCAATCAGCGCGAACTTGAAATCAACGCTGTAAATGAGACGAATCAGATCCGCATATTAATCCAAGTGATCCAACTTTTGGACTGTTTACGTTTCTTGTTTTTAAGAAGCAAATATCGTCTGAGGCACTGATCATAGAACATATGTTCTAAAAGTTAAGAGGGGGTGTCATATTGGTATTGGGAGCTTTATCTCACGCTTAAAAGCAAAGATCCGAGCTATTGCTCGATCCATGCTTAGGAGGTGTGCAGCTAGTAGTTATCTAGCTTTGCGTGCACTAAGAAAATTGCAGCAACCGCACCTGCCATGTATCTGTCCTCCGTTTTGAGCGTCGTTAAATAGCGAGAAAGACGAGTGTTGTTTGTATCCTGTGATTTACTTATTAGATGCACAGCATTACAAGAAGCTGGGAATTCGCTAAGAATGGCACGCCACATTTTTTGAAAGGCCAAGCGATATGTAATGGTGTTGGAGTGGCAGCAGTGGTAATTCATGGGCAAGATACTGTGAGAACACCCGGTGCCGAAAACGCATTAGTAATTGAGGAGGAAATCAGATTTGCCGTTTGTAATTAACGATGGAGTGAAAATTTGGTTTGAAGTCGAGGGCGAAGGTCCTCCACTAATGCTTATGCACGGAACAACAGGAAGCTCTAAATCGTGGAGAAGGCTGGGTATTACCGATGCTCTTAGAGACGAATACAAACTGATCCTTGTAGACGCCCGAGGGCACGGAAAGAGCGACAAACCGCACGATCCCGTCGCGTACCTCCCTGAGCCCAAAACGAACGATATCAAGGCAATTCTTGACCAACTAGACATCGAAAGTACGCACTACATGGGTTACTCGATGGGTGGGCGAATTGGATTTGATGTGGTCGCAAAAGCCCCCAACCTTTTTCGTTCAATGATCGCTGGGGGGGCAGGTCCATCACCGCAATCGCTATTAGAAATGTCAAGTCAGGTGTATGAAAACACCATCGAGCAGATAGTAGAAATGAGAGAAGCCGTAAACGGCAGGATGGCAGACGACTTCCGCACCGATTTCCTGGCAAACGATATTCATGCGATACGTGTTTCTTTGGATCCTGCGGTTCTCGATCAGGAAGAACTTTACAGAGCAAAGCTCAAGAAATTTTCAAAGCCAACATTGATGTTCGTCGGTACAGAAGATCCACGTATCGACGACATCGAGACGATGACAGAGCAGATGCCACAGGCAGAGTTTATTTCGATTGAAGGCCGAGATCACGGTGGTGCTATGGAAGCAATTCTGGGTCTAATGCCGCAAATAAAAAGATTCCTCGAACGGGTTTCGCAAAGCCAAAACTCAACGAACAGTCGGGACCGAAGCTAATCGACTCACTAATAAGTGGGATGAAGCTTGCGTTACACACGCTCGTTCGCGTTGTAGTCTGAATCCACCTTCCGCAGCATTCACTGTCGGCAGAACATAATCTCGCCGAGCAACGGGTTCGGCGTGCAGTAAAACGGTAGATGAACGACCAATGAGAAGCTCCCAACTATTCGGAAAAACTCTTCGACAGGCACCTGCCGATGCAGAAACCATAAGCCATAAGCTGCTAATACGAGCTGGATATATTCAGCAGATCGCTGCCGGAATATTTAGTCTCCAACCACTGGGTAATCGTTCAATCACGAAAATCCGAAACATCATCCGTGATGAGATGGATCGTGCTGGCGGGCAGGAAATCAATATGCCTGTAGTCCAGCCACGGAGCCTGTGGGAAGAGTCGGGCAGGGCAGAAACGTTCGTGCCGCCCCTAGCTACTTTCAAAGATAAACGTGAGCGCGAAATGATCATTGCGCCTACTCACGAAGAAACGGCTACTGCAATGGCACGGGCTGGAGTGACTAGCTATCGAGATTTACCATTCACTATTTACCAGATCCAAACTAAATTCCGTGATGAAACTCGCCCAAGGGGTGGATTGCTTCGAGTTCGTGAGTTCGAGATGAAAGACGCTTACTCGTTCGATGCGGATGAAGAAGGTATGGACCGTAGCTTCCAATCTATGGTTGATGCCTACAAGCGTATATTCAAACGCTGTGGTCTAGAAGTGATCATGGTTGAAGCCGATTCGGGCGGAATCGGTGGTAAAGACTCGAACGAGTTTGTGCTGCTTACCGACAGCGGTGAAGACACCATACTAATGTCGAACGAAAGCGATTACGCAGCCAACTTAGAGAAGGCATCTTTTATTAAGAAGGCGTTCCCAATCGGTGATCTCGGCCAAGTAGAAGAGTTCGCCACACCCGGAATCAAGACAATCAACGAGCTTGCTAAGTCTGAAGGCGTATCGAAATCGAAGACAGCTAAAGCTGTTTTCTACAGCGTTGATGGAGAAATCGTTGTTGTAACAATTCGTGGCGATTACGAAGTCAACGAAACGAAGCTTCGAAATCAGTTGGGTGGATTAGAGCCAAAGCTCGCTACACCAGAAGAAGTGAAAGCTGCAGGACTGGTTTCAGGATCAGCTTCGTCAGTTGGACTCGAAGGCATCAAGAGCATTGTGGATGATTCGATCACCTTGGGATCGAACTATCTTGCAGGTGCAAACAAAGAAGGTTTCCACCTACGCAACGTAAACCTAAATCGTGATTTCAAGGCAGATATTCTGGGCGATATTGCCGAGGCTAAGAAAGGTTACCTTTCGCCCGATGGCAAAGGAAAGCTGGTTGCTAAGCGCGGTATTGAAATCGGTCATGTATTCAAACTTGGCAATGTTTATTCATCAAAGATGGGTGCGGATTACACCGATGAAGACGGTGAGCAGAACGAAATACTGATGGGCTGCTACGGAATCGGTGTGGGGCGAATGTTGGCAGCAGCCATTGAATCAAATCACGACGATTTCGGCATGATTCTTCCTCAAGCCATTGCCCCTTACGATGTGTATCTCGCTGGTCTAAACCTTAACAATGACGATATTGCTGGCAAGGCTGAGCAGATTTACGAAACTTTGCAGGACGCTGGATACGACGTGCTGTTTGATGATCGAGACGTGCCTCCAGGGGTGAAATTCAAGGACGCCGACCTTATCGGAGTTCCTGTCCGTGTTGTAATCAGCTCACGTAGTCTTGAAAACGGCGGAGTAGAGGTGAAATCTCGCACAAGCAAAGACTCCGAAATTATCTCGGAATCCGATGTTCTTGCAATCGTTCAAAAAGTACTTGGCTAATTCAAAAACTGTCTAGTTGAAATCAAGAACTAGACAGTTAAGTTTTTATGAATTTGTTCCAATAATGAATATGTATTACCGCATGTAGCACTTCGCAGGTAGAATAGTTTAAGTGTTCGCTTAGTTCGATGACAGACTTGCAGGTTTCCTTATAGGAAATCGAGTGATTCTGGCGAATGTCTTGAGCGGGTACTAAAAAAAGAACGTGGGACGATAACCGTACGTACGGCAATTGGATATGTTCAACTGTGAACATTCGATGGGATTCCCACGAACGAGGCTTGATTTATGGGTAAAAAGTTATTTATTGGTAGCCTGGCATGGGCTACAGACTCTTCTGGTCTTCAAGCTGCTTTCGAGCGGTTTGGTGAGATCGAAGAAGCTACGGTTATCAGTGATCGCGAGACCGGACGGTCACGTGGTTTTGGTTTCGTAACGTTTGTTGACGAAAGTTCAACACAGCAGGCTATTTCAGAAATGAATGGTTCAGATCTTGATGGTCGACCAATCGTTGTGAACGAAGCTAAAGAGCAGGCTCCTCGTAGCGGCGGCGGCGGCGGCGGCGGCGGATACCGTGGCGGCGGCGGCGGCAGAGACGGCGGCGGCGGCGGCGGCGGCGGCGGACGACGCGAACGCTGGTAAGCGATTCACTGTAGTTACAGCAACTACTGAATGATCTTAATTACGGGTGTGGCTTTCGGGCTGCACCCGTTTTTTTTGATTATTCCCAATTGGTTGACGAGGGTAATATTCGATTCTGATAAGAACTATTTTCGACGTTCAGTTCGAGCGATTACGAACCATTGTTTTCCGTATAGAAAATGATGAGTAATAAATAGGGAAACGTGGTACCTTTATTTAAGTAAGGCTCAGATATTTTAAGAGCTTGATATTGAGAAGTGGGCGCCGCCCGCTTTTTTTGTGTCTTTCAGTAGTGTGAACCGGAGGAATGGGTTGAAGAGTGATCTGCTAATTGCGGTTACCCAACTCGCAGCAGAACGAAACCTGCCGCAGCCAATCGTAGTGAAGGCTGTGGAGGCTGCGCTCGCGGCTGCCTACAAGCGTGATGCTGCTGCCCTAGGGCAGGACGTGATTGTTGAGATGGACCCAAGCGACGGCGATGTAGTTGTTCGCACAGTTCGTCACGTTGTCGAAGAAGTTGAAGACCCTCTGATGCAACTGACTGCCGAAGATGCGCAAGAACTGCAAGAGGGCGCCATCGTTGGCGACATCATCGAAACTGGAAAACTCGAATACGAGCCTGGTCGAATTGCCGCGCAAACTGCCAAGCAGGTCGTAATGCAACGACTGCGTGAGGCTGAACGCGACATCGTATTTGAAGAGTTCATCGACAAAGAAGGTGAAGTACTCACTGCTACTATTCAGCGAGTTGAATCACGCTGGGTAACTGTCGACCTTGGTAAGGCCGAGGCAGTAATGCCACCTGCGGAGCAATCGCCATTCGAACGGTACCGTCCCGGTCAACAGCTCAAGTTCTTCGTTGTTCAGGTTGGTCGCACAATTCGCGGTCCTGAAATCGTTGTTTCTCGAACTCACCCAGACCTTCTCCGTAGATTATTCGAAGTTGAAGTTCCTGAAATCTTCAGTGGTGTGATCGAAATAAAGGCAATCGCACGAGAGCCTGGTGCCCGATCTAAGGTTGCTGTTTCATCGAACCAAGAAGGTGTCGATGCTGTCGGCGCTTGTGTTGGTTTACGTGGAATACGTATCCAGAACGTCGTAAACGAACTTCTCGGTGAGAAGATCGACGTTATTGAATGGGATGCTGACCCAGTCAAATTTATTTCAAACTCCCTCAGCCCGGCTGTTGCAGATCGAGTCGATCTCAATGCCGAAGAGGAATCAGCAACAGTTCTAGTCCCGGACCGTCAGCTTTCTTTGGCAATTGGTCGTGAAGGTCAGAATGCACGCCTAGCTGCGAAGCTGACCAACTGGCGAATCGATATTCAGGGCACTAGCCAGCTTGCTACCGAAGAGCCAGAGCCTGAAGTTGTCGAAGCCGCGCCAGAAGCGGAAGCAACCGAAGTCGCAGTTTCTGAAACTGTGGCAGCTGTAACAGCCGTAGCCGCTGAAGTCTCACCTGCTGTTGAAGTTGTAGCACCAGACGCCGCTGAAGTTGTAGTCGCTAAGCCTGAAATAGACGAAGCGGCTTCGAAAGCCGCTGTTGATGCAGAACTTCTTGCGCTAGAAGAAGAACTTGCTGTTCTTGAACGAGAAGAAGAAGCCCGTAAAGCCGTCACTGAAGCTGAAGCACTTGATGTTTCATCTGATGATCTGTGGCAAGTTTCTGGCGGGAAATCTGAGTCAGCTAAGGGCACTGGTGGAATTCGATTCGCTGAAGACATCGCTGGATTCCGTGAAACAACCGATGCTGGTCGCCGTGGCGGTCGCAGAGGCGGAAGTAGTGCACGAAACCGTCGTCGTTAGTGATAGGAAAATGCAGACAGAGGCAAGATGAGTCAGGAATCAAGGCGCATCCCAATCCGAACCTGCGTGATCTGTCGAGAAAAGCGTCAGATAAATGATCTCCTCAGGATCGTAAAAACTCCTGAGGGCGAAATTGTGTTTGATAAGACTGGACGTATGGACGGTCGAGGTGTGTATGTTTGCTGTGATGTTGAACACTGGGGACAGAATAGTCCAAGTGAAGGCATTAGCAGAGGTAAACTAAGTAACGCACTAAAAATGAAAATTGATGATTCGAAAGTGAAATTGCTCAACATTGCAATCAATTTGCATATAGTTGAGTAGTTGACCTAACAAGGGAACTAACTGGTACATGGCACAACGTCGCGGACAACGTAGCTTCAAAGGCCGATCAAATAAGCGCAAACGTTCAGATGGTCCTGGCGGACCTGGCGAACAACGCGTTGTGGTCGAAGATAAAACTCCGCGCTCTCCAGTGGCACTTCCTGCACAGGCCACCGTCGGAGAGCTTGCTGAAATTCTCGAAATGTCTAACGTCGACACGATCAAGGCATTGATGCGCTTGGGTGTCATGGCAACCGTAAACGAAACCGTTGAATTTGAAATTGCTGCCAAAGTAGCCGCATCATTTGAAATCGGTGTTCTGAAGCCGAAAGACCGTGAAGACAGTACTGCAGCCACCAAGGTTGGAGTCGATGAGGATATGACAGATGAAAACTCCGTCACACGTCCTCCGGTCATCACCGTTCTAGGTCACGTTGACCACGGCAAGACGACATTACTTGACGCTATTCGTGGCGCAAAAGTTGTCGATACAGAAGCCGGTGGTATTACTCAGAGCATTGGTGCATACCAAGTCGAGAAAAACGGCCAGAATTTGACGTTTATCGATACCCCTGGTCACGCTGCTTTCACGCAAATGCGAGCCAGCGGTGCACAGGCTACAGATATTGCAGTTCTGGTTATAGCAGCCGATGACGGTGTGATGCCTCAATCTATTGAGGCTATGGATCACGCACGAGCCGCCGGCGTCCCGATTATTGTTGCAATCAACAAAATGGACGCCCCTGGTGCGGATATAGATCGAGCTAACGCACAGCTTGCAGAGCACGAAATTATTGTTGAATCGTACGGTGGTGACACCGTTGCAGTTGCAGTGTCAGCATTAAAGGGCGATGGTATCGGCGATCTTCTTGAATCATTGCTTCTGATTGCTGAAATTCAGGAACTCAAAGCTAACCCGAACCGACCGGGTATCGGTGTAGTTATCGAATCTCACATGGATCGATCTCGTGGTGCGGTAGCTTCGGTACTGGTGAAATCTGGAACAGTAAGGATGGGCGATAACATTGTCGCTGGTATGTTCCGTGGTCGTGTCAAATCTATGACCGATGGTTTCGGAAAAGTTGTGACTGAAGCTGGCCCCTCTACTCCAATCGAAGTCCTTGGTCTAAACGGTACGCCAGCCGCTGGTGCTCAGTTCGATGTTGTTGCTAACGACCGGGCAGGTCGAGATCTTGTAACGACTCGAGAACGCCTTGCATCGAAACGCAAGGACACCCGGGCCGCAACGACGATGGCCGAAGTTATGCGACGTGTTCAGCAGTCGGGGTCTAAAGAACTTCTAGTAGTTATCAAAACTGGAAACCACGGTTCGATCGATGCTGTTCAGCGTGCTGTCGAGCAGGTTTCTAATGACGAAGTACAGGTTCGTGTGCTTAGTGCCGCATCTGGCGCAATCAACGAAGCCGATATTCTTCTTGCTTCAGCATCGAATGCAATGGTTATGGGATTCGAAACTTCAGTCGAAGCGGGCGCACGTCGTCAGGCAGATTCTGAAGGAATCGCAATCCGAACTTACGACATCATTTACAACCTCATTGATGAAGTTGTAGACGCTGCACGTGGATTGCTCGAACCAGAACGGAAGATGATTATTACCGGGCACGCAAGTGTTCTGGAAGTATTCCAGCATGGTAAGCGAGAACAGATCGCTGGTATTCGTGTTACCGATGGAAACCTCAAGCGATCAGGTCGCATGCGTGTAATCCGTAATGGTGACGAGATCTTCGACGGTGCGATTACTTCGATGCGTCACCTGAAGGACACTGTTCGTGAATTGACGAATAACTTTGAGGGTGGTGTGATGATCGATGGATTCCACGAATTCCAGGAATCCGACGTTCTCGAAGGTTACGAAATTCAAGTGACCCGCAGATAACCGTCCGAGGTTTTTTGACTGGTCGCTGTTCCCTCATTGATTATGGGTGGAATGGCTAAGGAGTTACGTAAGCATTGGATGAAAGACGTGGCGGACGCATTAACCACACTATTCAGCGCGAGCTTGGAACACTGATTGAAAAACTCAGTGATCCGCGCTTGTCCTCGATGGCATCGGTTACTGGTGTTGAAGTCAATCGAGACCTTTCTATGGCGAAGGTGCACATTAGTGTTCTAGGCACTGATGTGGAACGTGAAGAGACCCTCGAGGCACTTCGTTCTGCAGCAACGAGACTGCGTATGGAAATTTCACAACGAATCGTAATTCGTAAGATGCCTCGCCTATCGTTCTACGCCGACGACACGATGCAGACTGGTGCTGACATGGACCAGCTGATCGACAAAGTGTTGGGCCAAGATAGCCGACGACACGCTGACAGAGACGGCAGTTGACTGACGATTCTCAGAACGTAGTGCGTGCTGGGTTTAGCTCCGGTGGCTATCTGAATATAAACAAGCCTCAGGACTGGACCTCGACTGACGTAGTACGAAAGCTCAAAGGTATTACCCGCGCCAAGAAAATAGGACACGGAGGGACTCTCGATCCTTTGGCTACCGGAGTGCTACCAATTTGTGTTGGATCGGCGACTCGCTTCGCCGATACCGTTCTGCTGGGCACGAAGTCGTATCGCATCACAATGGTGCTTGGATCATCGACCAACACCTACGACTCGACCGGTGATGTGACGGCAGAATCTGAATGGTTGAACGTAACTCGAGAAGATATTGTTGCTTCGCTCGATGGTTTCAGAGGCAAGTTCAATCAGATTCCACCGATGTTTTCAGCATTGCACCATAACGGCAAACGACTTTACGAACTCGCTCGAAAAGGTATCGAAGTTGAACGTCCTCCAAGACCTGTGGAGACTATGAGTCTCGAACTCATCGAGTTCAACGCACCCGAAGTGGTGATAGACGTTGAATGTGGGCACGGGTTTTACGCCAGAACTCTTGTGCACGATATTGGAGAGAAGCTCGGAACTCACGCTCACCTAACGGGTCTGGTGCGTACGCACGCCGGAGCATTCAAGCTCGAGGACACCGTTACTATCGAACAGGTATCTGCAGCTGCTGAGTCCGGAGACTGGCGTGAAGTTGCTTTGCCGATCGACACAACACTTCAGCACATGCCAAAAATCACCCTCAGTGATTCATTCGTAGAGATGGTCAAGTTCGGTCGGCAACTTTCGGACGGCGACATCGGAAAGCCTAGCGAATATCAGTCGGGCGATCGGATACGGGCTTATACGCCAGAGGACGAGCTTCTAGCGATTCTAATATTTGAGCCTGAAAAACTAGGTTGGCGACCCGAAAAAGTTTTGACCGGAATTTAGCTAACGAACCGTGAGAACAGTAATTCATGCTGCACAACTAAACTAGTGCTTGCTATAGTCGAAGCCAGATATTTATATGATTATGGTTCGCAGTAAATCCCACTTCAAATAGATGAACACAAGTGTTCATGCCACGTAAGAGTTTCCAAATTGCACGATAGTCCGCTAGCGGTTGTAGCCGAATTAATCCTCCTGCTGTCGATAATCCTTGTCGCAGCAAAAGTTGGTGGAGAGGTGTCGGAGCGATACTTGAAAATTCCACCTGTTCTAGGTGAACTCGGTGCCGGAATTCTTATCTCACCATTTTTGCTCGGTGGCATTCACTGGTTCGGTGGTGGAGCAATATTCGAACTGCCGCACGATGGTGGTGGATTGCCCGTAGAACCACAGCTGTTCTTCGTTGCTCAGTTGGCAGCAGTAGTGCTGTTATTCGAGGCCGGGCTCGAAACTGACCGTGATCAGTTCATGAAGTACGTTCGCCCCGCAACCGCAGTTGCCGCGGGTGGAGTGATCCTCCCGTTCTTGATGGGATTCGCTGCGACAGTGATGCTCGGATTCGCCGATATGGATTCGATCGAGGGCATGATCCCCGCACTGTTCGTCGGAGCGATCATGACAGCTACATCGGTGGGTATTACCGCCAGAGTTTTGGCTGATATTCGACGCCTTGATTCACCGGAAGGTGTGACAGTGCTCGCCGGAGCGGTAGTAGATGACGTTCTAGGAATTATCATTCTCGCCATCGTTGTCGGTATCGCTGAAGAAGGCGAAGTTACCGCTGGATCGATAGGTCTCATATTCCTTAAAGCCGTTGGATTCTGGCTTGGACTTCTGGTTCTCGGTTCGCTCGTATCAAAGCAAATCTCTAAAGTGGTGTTGTGGTTCAAGAGCGCAGGTGGGGCGCTGGTACTTGCTCTGGCGCTGGCCTTTATTGCTTCAGCAGTTGCAGAAATTTACTTCGGACTAGCAATGATTATCGGTGCATATACGATGGGGCTTGCTCTCTCTAGCACTGAACTGAAGCATCAAGTAGAAGACTCGATGCGATCGGTAAACAATTTCCTTGTGCCTATCTTTTTTGTAGTTATCGGTATGCAGGTTGATTTCTCAGCGTTCGGAGCAGGCGATACCTCGCTAATGTCAGCAGTTATTTTCGCCATAGTTCTCACCGTATTCGCTATTATCAGCAAACTTGTTGGTGCTGGTGTTCCAGCACTGTTTGTTGGTTTCAACCGAACCGGAGCGACCCGGATTGCACTAGGCATGTTGCCACGTGGTGAAGTTGCCTTGATCATCGCCGGTATCGGTCTTACATCGGGAGTGATTGGTAACGACATCTTCGGAGTCGCAATCGTCATGACAGTTATCACGACTGTCATTGCACCTGTGTTCCTCATCCCTGCGTTCAAGGGTGGAAGCGGACTGAAGAACGTCGAAAAGAGCGAAACAGAGACCGAAGAGTAAGACTGTCCCACCTCTTTGACGTATGTGTATGATTCTCGCCGTACGGTCTCAAAGCAACCTGAAAAGACGTAGTTCGGAGATGTCATATGTCTGCCCATAGTTTCGAGCAAGTAATAACGTCTGAGGATGAAATTAGGGCGATTCTTGGACATCCGAGCCAGCGTGCCGTCGACAAGGTCATCGATAACATTGATGAGCATTGTGCGGCGTTAATCGCCCATTCGCCGTTCTTGGTAATTTCATCGGCCGATAGTGATGGCAACATGGATATGTCGCCGAAGGGCGATCCCGAGGGCTTTGTGAAAGTGCTCGATGAGAAAACTCTCGTGATTCCCGACCGACTCGGAAATCGTCGAGGCGATACGTTTTCTAATATCCTCCAGAATCCCAAAGTCGGACTGTATTTCTTAGCGCCCGGATACCGAGAAACTTTGCGAGTAAGCGGTACTGCACAGATCGTTCGTGATACGGCGTTGTTGGAATCGATGTCGGTTCAAGGAAAAATACCGACGCTCGCTTTGGTGATCTCAGTGGAGAAGGCGTTCTTCCACTGTGCGAAATGCGTAATCCGTTCTGGACTTTGGAAGCCTGAAAGCTGGGGCAGCGTCGACGGGATTCCGGCGTTGGGAGAAATTTTGGTTGCTCATTCGAATATCGATGAACCAGCTGAAGAAATTCAAAAATCTATCGACGAATCGTACGAAACTAAGGTTTACTGATTTTGGATCTGGGCCGGGCAGTCTAGCTGTACGCAACTTGGCAGAAGCCGTGATTGCAGTAGCCGTACGGATTCTTCGCCAAATATTGCTGGTGCTCTTCTTCGGCGTAATAGAACTCCCCGGCTTCGGCTATTTCAGTTGTGATCTTGCCAAATCCAGATGAAGTCAGCTCCGATTGGTATTTCTCAACACTCGCCTTCACTGCGACCAACTGCGTTTCGTTTGATCCGTATATTGCAGTGCGATACTGGCTTCCGTGATCGTTGCCTTGCCCCATGTGCTGTGTCGGGTCGTGGTTCTCCCAGAACACCTTGAGCAGAGTGTCTAGATTGACCTCAGCGGGATCGAAGACGACTATCACCGCCTCTGTGTGACCTGTGCGAGAAGTGCACGTCTCCGGGTAAGTCGGGTTCGGCGTCGTGCCCCCGCTGTAACCCGCCGCCGTGGTGAACACTCCGGGTACTTCCCAAAAGAGTCGTTCCGCACCCCAGAAGCAGCCCATTCCAAAAACGATTGTTTCCTTTTGGGTAGGGAAGGGCGGCAGCATTGAAGTGCCGTTCACAAAGTGCTTGCCACTGATCTTGATCGGAGTATCTCGACCCGACATCGCGTCTTCTGCTGCGATCACGCCTTCTGGCTTACTTCTGAAGAAATTCATATTTTTTAGCTCCTAAGACCGAGTACGGATCGGGCTGCGGTTGCGGTTTCCGTTACCTGTTCGATTGTTCCCATTCCGAACATCACGGACTCGACCCCAACGTCGTGAAACACGTATTCGAACGCCTTCTCGCCAAGATATCTTCCACCCGCCATCGGTTTGATAGCGATCACGGGCTTGTTGGTGTTGCGGACTGCGTCGACCACTCGATCTTGGGTAGGGAACATGTACATACCCGGTTCGTTGACAGGCACGATGTAGCCGTCAAAATCTATCCCATGTTCCTCGATCAACGGAATTGTGATTCCGCCGTGATGAACGCTTGAAATTACCGTGTCAAAACGGGTACGCAAGAAATCGAGATATTCCTGAATAAGGTCGAAACGTCCAACCGCAGCGAGAAGATCAATCTCGGCTCCGGGATCGGCGACGAAGATTTTGCATCCAGCAAAGAATCCCAAATACTGCTCGAGCGTGGCGTAGTCGATCTTGAACTTCTCTGCGTCAGCTTGGCTGTAAGGCTCGACCGTTTTCGGTGTGACCAGATTGTCGAGACTGCCACCAACTGTGTATTCGAGAATTCTGTCCTGGCGAATTTGGGCAAGATAAGCCTCTTCACCAACGGCGGCGAGATCGTATCCAAACAAAGTCGAATGCGCCCGTTCGGAGTAAGCGACGATTTCGCCGTTGAGTGTGATCGGGATGAGGATGTATGCAAGAAGACCGATTTCGGTTTGCAGTCGTCGTTGGGTCTCCCAAATCGCCTGTAAGTGCAACCTATTCAACTCAGGGTTCATGTGGTCGACCTGCGCGACCGTAAATCCGAAGTTCTGCACGGCGTGAGCAATAATGTCGGCTACTTGATTTACTTCGCCAAAAAGCTTGAGATTCTCGGCGTCTCGTTCAACGCTTTGGTACGACACGCCATCGAAAGGATGGATGCCCATCGTTAGCCTCGGAAAGTCGATCTTGCCAAAAGGACTTGTCGGAATCGATTCGACTTTGCTGTGAATGGACATTTTCTTGCTGACGACTTGGGCTAACTAATAGGTTGCTGGCGAACCACGATTGTATATGGTGCCGAGGGGTCGGACTCGAACCGCCGATATATAGAACGGCGCTGCCAACACTCGTGGGCATTTCGATTGGACTCGGATCTTCGGTGTCGATCATCC
>JAPKCH010000065.1 GCA_026421185.1 Dehalococcoidia bacterium
TTCACCAGCTTCACCAGGGTTACCAGGGCTACCAGGGTTACCAGGGTTACCAGGGTTACCGGCTTCACCGGCAGGTCCGGGAGCTCCAGCTTCACCGGAGTTACCAGGGTTACCTGGGTTACCGGGAGCTCCAGCTGCGCCAGCCGGACCGCGTTCACCCTGACAAGCAATTGCTGCCATAAGGGCGAACATCGTACCAATCAATAGGAAAGCTTTTAACTTTCCGTGGAACAGTCCTGTCATTGGGCCCCGTCCTCCTGTGTATTAGTATTTTGAATATCATGCCGTGCGCAGCAACAGAACTAATTCTGAGTTCATTCAAAATTAATCATAGTCACTACACGTAGCTTTCAGTTGGCAATATTATTCGGGCTTTTTCTTAACTGTCAAGCAAATAAGGTTGAAATTACAGCTGGTTTTAGCGGTAACACTGTTCGAAATAGATAAGTTAGCGCTAAAACCGTAGATCGGACAAGGTAATTATCTTCATTATTTCAACAGTCATCAATTCTTGGAATATATACAACCTTAGACGGGCACCTTCGTGATATCCTCAAAATGTTGTGATATCACACGAACGAATAACGAAGTAAATAGAGAAGTACAAATCACAGAATCCCATCATTGGGGCACCGGCAAAGCGGCCGGGTATTTGCGACACGGAGAGCACTCAATTTGGATCAGTCAGAACGAAGCGCTGTAATCGATGAATACAAGACTCACGAGAATGACAGTGGGTCATCGGAAGTTCAGATAGCGCTACTGACAGCTCGGATTACCGAGCTAACGGAACACCTACGCGATCACAAGCACGATCACGCCAGCCGGCGCGGCTTGCTGAAAATGGTCGGGCAGCGCCGCCGTCTTCTTAAATACCTTAATGGTGAAGACGTAAATCGATACCGCGAGATTATTGGCAAGCTCGGTCTGCGCAAGTAAAACAACGCTCCTTGTTTAGGGAGTTGTTTCGTCTGGGTAATTAGAAGTGTTAATAGCTTCTGGCTCATCGGGTATTCAAATATCCAAAACGACACGCTTGCCCTGGTGCATGCTCCCTACTAGTAGAGGGCGGCATCGGGCATTCGACCTAGCAAAATGGTGCGTTGGAAAATAGAAACAGAATAGAAAATGATTAATAAATTTGAAATGGAAATCGGCGGTCGAATGCTTGCATTCGAGCATGGCCGAGTAGCTGCCCAAGCAGGCGGCGCAATTACAGTTCAGTACGGCGACACAATGTTGCTTGCTACTGCAACCGCATCGAAGAAGCCTCGCCCTGGCGCTGACTTCCTCCCAATGACAGTCGATGTTGCCGAAAAGGCGTATGCCGCAGGCAAGCTGCCTGGAGGATTCTTTAAAAGAGAAGGCCGACCAGCAACGGATGCAATTCTTGCTGCCCGTATGATCGACCGCCCAATACGACCATTGTTCTCAAAGACAATTCACAATGAAATTCAAATCATTGTTACCATTCTTGCGTCTGACAGGATCAACCCTTACCCAGCTATCGGAATCATCGGAGCATCTACAGCTCTAGCGATTTCCGACATTGCATTCAACGACCCGATTGGCGCTTGCGTAGTCGGTTTGATTGAAGGTGAGCTCGTTGTAAACCCTACGTATGAAGAACTCCAGACCAGCGATCTAGAGTTATTAGTAGCTGGAACCGGCGAAGCCACAATGATGGTTGAGTCGGGGGGGAACTTTGTATCTGAAGCAATTTTGCTCGATGCACTAGAACTGGCCCAAGAAGTCAACGGTGCAATCGTTGAGCAGATCGAAGAAATTGTAGCCAAAGTCGGTAAGAAGAAGTGGGAAGCACCTCCAGTATCCGACGAAGAGAAGGCTGCTGAGAAAGCAACTCGTGATCTTGTAGGCGAAGATTTCCTGAAAGTTCTCAAGTCTCCAGGGGACAAAGCCACACGACAGGGCCGTATGGACGACGTGATGGATGGAACCATAGAAAAATTGTCTGTCGACCACGATGCCGGTCACGTGAAGTCTGCTCTCTACGCTCTCGAAACTGAGGCAGTACGAAGCACGATTCTAGAAGATGGGTCTCGACCTGACGGTCGAAAACTCGACGAACTTCGTCCACTCAATTCTGAAGTGGGCTACCTGCCCCGTGTTCACGGTTCAGGAATCTTTACTCGTGGTGAAACTCAGATCATGGGCGTTCTAACGCTTGCATCTGCTGGTGAACGACAGCGAATGGACACATATGGTCCAGAAACTGAAAAGCACTTCATTCACCACTACAACTTCCCTCCTTACTCAGTAGGTGAAGCAGGACGATTCGGATTCACCGGTCGTCGTGAAATCGGTCACGGTGCACTCGCAGAACGTGCCTTGAAGCCTGTTGTTCCTAGTCAGGCAGACTTCCCTTACACGATTCGACTCGTGTCGGAAGCTCTTGCTTCTAACGGTTCGACTTCAATGGCCAGCGTCTGTGCAAGTTCGCTTGCAATGATGGACGGTGGTGTTCCGATTTCAGCTTCTGTTGCAGGTATTGCAATGGGACTGATCACCGACGAGAAGGACATCAATAACTACGCTGTTCTTACTGACATTCAGGGTGCTGAAGACCACTCTGGTGACATGGACTTCAAGGTTGCAGGTACACGTGAAGGTGTTACTGCACTGCAGATGGACATTAAGGTAAAGGGAATAACGTTCGAGATCATGAAGCAGGCTCTTGAGCAGGCTCGGATTGCTCGATTGCAGATTCTCGACAATATGGATGCAACGATCTCGGCAACCCGAGACGACCTTAGTGAGTACGCACCTCGAATGCTCTCGCTCAAGATTCCGACCGACAAGATCGGCGCAATCATTGGTCCTGGTGGATCCGTAATTCGCGGAATGATCGACGAGTTCGGCGTAACGATCGACGTTCAGGACGACGGTACCGTCGTCGTTGGATCACCTGATCGTGAGAACGCTGAGAAGGCCGAAGCTGCTATTACTGCCCTCACTAAAGATGTTGAGGTTGGTGATAAGTTCACAGGTCGAGTTGTTCGAATCATGCCATTCGGCGCATTTGTACAGATTCTTCCTGGCAAGGACGGAATGGTTCACATTAGTGAACTAGCTCAGCAACGAGTCCCAGATGTCGAATCGGTTGTCAGCATTGGCGACGAGCTTGAAGTAATGGTTATCAACGTCGATGGTATGGGTCGAATCGATCTTTCACACCGTGCGCTGCTTGAAGAAAGCAACGATGGTGGAAGTGGTTCTGGCAATGCTCCGCGTGAAGAGCAACGAGAGTCTCGAGACGATCGAGGTGGCGACCGTGGAGGCCGAGGTGGCGACCGTGGAGGCCGAGGTGGCGACCGTGGGCCACGTCGAGAACGAAGTGACTCAGAAGGTGAACGGCGCGGACCAAGCTCCGATCGTTCAGAGAGTTCACCACGACCAGAGCGATCGGGCGACGACGAAGGTAGCCGAGATCGTGGTCCAAGGCGTCCTGCCGGTGGATACGATGGTGGCAACCGTCGTTCAGGTCCACCACGTCGACGCTAAGCTTTCGAACTAATGTCGAAATAGAAAAATAACGATACGATGACATCGGAAATAAAAGTTGCAGTTATTGGTGCGCTTGGGAGGATGGGTTCAACCGTCCTCACCGCAGCCGTTGCTGAACAAGGTGTAACGCCGGTTGGTGGAGTAGATATTTCTGCGTCTTCCGACTCTGTGACTATTTCCGGTACATCGGTGTCGGTTCCACTTGCTACTGGCTTAGAAGAACTCTTCGCTATTGTTAAGCCTGACGTAGTTGTCGACTTTACAAACGGTGAGGCAGCCAAAGAATCAATACTGACGTGCATTAATGCCGGTGTACGTGTGGTGTCAGGATCGACGGGTCTTTCACCAGACGATCTTGATCAGATAAAAGAACAGGCATCTAGCAAGGGCGTCGGGGTCATCTCGGCTTCAAACTTTGCTTTAGGTGGCGTGGTGCTTATGCACCTTGCAGGGATTGCTTCGAAATACTTCGAGTATGCGGATCTTCTTGAGAGTCACCATGAAATGAAAGTAGACGCTCCTTCAGGAACTGCTCTTTCAATCGCAAAATCTATGATCGAAGGTCGAGGTAAAGGCTTCGAGCAGAACTTTGCCGATCTGCAAACTCTTGATGGAACCCGTGGTGGAGATTTTCAGGGCATCAACGTTCACAGCGCTCGAATGCCAGGACGTGTTGCACGCCACGAAGTTGTTTTCGGCGCAGTCGGCCAAACACTGACCATGATCCATGATTCGATCAACCGGGAGAGTTTTATGCCAGGCGTGATGCTGGGTGTGAAGCACGTGGTAGGTCAGCAAGATTTGGTAATCGGCCTCGCCAGTGTACTTGGGCTTGAAAAGCCGTAGCCGTCGACCGTTTCCGACGGATCTTTGGCACCTTCCCACTTCAATATTTTTTAGTTAATGTTTAATCGAGTAGAGTCATTTAACGCGTTTAATTCTATCGCTCAGTGTTTTGAGATGAAAAAATGAACAGTAACGAAATCAATATTGCAGTTGTGGGAGCTACTGGTGCCGCTGGTGGCACGGCCCTAGAGTTACTTCTAGAACGAAACCACCCCGCCGAAAAAATTGTTCCGATGGCTTCGTCACGTTCGGCAGGCCGGAAGATCGCTTATGGCGACGTAGAACTCACAATAGTTGAAGCAAAAGCTGAAGCGTTCGACGGAATAGATGTGGCACTTTTCGCAGCTGGCGGACTGGTCAGTCGGCGCCTGGCTCACAAAGCGGTTGAGAAAGGTGTGTTCGTGATCGACAAGGGCTCTATATTTCGAATGGATCCAACAATTCCTTTGGTTGTGCCTGAAGTCAATGGCGATGATATCGATTGGCACCCAGGGATCGTATCGACCCCAAATTGCACTAGTACTCCGTTAGTTATGGTTCTAGACGCTCTTCGGTCTATTTCACCTATAAAAGCAGTTACGGTTGCTACCTATCAATCGGTTACTGGCACAGGAATTGCCGCGAACGAAGAACTACTTGAGCAGTCTCGAACTGTTCTGGCGGGCGGTATGGCTAAGTCTGAGGTGTATCCGCATGAGATAGCCTTCAATGTTCTTCCTCACGTCGATGATTTCTTAGAAGACGGTTACACCAAAGAAGAAAAGAAAATGTTGAACGAATCACGTAAAATCTTGCATGACGATGCTCTGCTGTTGTCCGCGACCTGTGTGAGGGTCCCCGTCGAGATATCTCACAGTGAATCAGTGCAGATTGAGTTTGAGTCAGAAGTGACTGCTGATGACGCAAAACGTGCTCTTGCTGACTACGATGGCGTGATTGTTGTAGACGATCCGAGTAAGAATGAATATCCTATGCCACTCAGTGCAGCAGGGCGCGACGAAGTGCTGGTTGGGCGAATACGAAAAGACATCGCTCATGAATACGGCATAGCATTATGGCTGGCGTGTGACAACTTACGAAAAGGTGCGGCATTGAACGCACTGCAAATAATGGATGAAGCGCTTTGCCGAGATGCTTTCAAGCCTTCGGCACAGCGATCTACTAAATAGCACTCTTACCTTATGAAATATGAAATATCACCGATGAGAGGTTGGTCAAAATGGCAGAACTAGGCCGACTCTTAACTGCAATGGTTACCCCCTTCACCGAAGAGGGTGACGTCGACTACCCCCGAGCACGAGAACTAGCAAAGGCGCTGTTAAAGTCAGGTTCTGATGGACTGGTGATCGGTGGAACTACTGGTGAAGCCCCTGCAATGAGCGACGATGAACTTTTGCAACTCTTTGCAGAAGTGAAAGAGGCTATCGGTGAAGATGGCGCAGTAATCGCAGGGACTACGAATAACAACACCCGTGGATCTATCGCACTGTCACAAGCCGCCGAAAAAGCTGGTGTCGATGCAGTACTGCTGACAGTTCCTGCTTACAACAAGCCAACCATGGGAGGTTTGTATCAGCACTTCACGGCAATAGCCGATGCAGTTTCTATTCCTGGAATTCTTTACAACGTTCCATCTCGCACAGCTTTAAACATGGATGCAGCAACAACTTTGCGACTTGCAGATGTACCAAACATCGTTGGAGTCAAAGAAGCGTCGAGTGATCCTGATCAGATTGCATATGTAATCAAAGGTTCGCCAGAAGGCTTTAAGATCTGGAGCGGCAATGATAACGAGATTTTGTCGACTATTACGACCGGTGGATACGGCATTGTGAGTGTCGCCGGTAACATCATTAGCGGCCAGATTCAAAAGATGATGGGACTGCTGCTTGAAGGCGATGTGGAAGCTGCTGCGGCTGAACACCTACGTCTTCTACCGATTTTTAATGCATTGTTCTACATCACCAACCCAATCCCTGTCCGCTACGCAATGAACCGGTCAGGGTTTAGTGTTGGGCCTGCGCGACTGCCGATGGTTGCAGAACCCGGTGAACTGTCAGCATTCAGCAAGCAATTTGACCCGATTATGGATCAGTACTCAATCGATCTTTCTCAGTAGCCTCGTATCGACTGCCGCGGGTCTTCATCTTTTCATCTTTTCAAATTTACTATTGCCAGCTGAACTGCACCGGTTTCGTAGAGAGTCATGAATGTCAGGTGCTTGGGAATGTGTCAATCTGACGTAATCATTTACCTTAGGGCTGATTATTAGAGGATATCTAATTGGGCGACGACCGGAAACGCATCGTTATAATCGGTGGAGGAAGTGGCTCCTCCGCTGCTCTGCGAGGACTGAAATCTCACGATACTGATCTGACTTCGATTGTCACAATGTTCGACAGTGGTGGAAGCACCGGAATTCTTCGTGAAGAATTCGGATACCCACCCCTCGGTGATATACGCCAGTGCCTAGTGGCCCTCAGCCCGACTGGAAATGAACAGATCGCCGCACTTAACAGTGCACTCGGCTTCAGATTTGATTCAGGTTCTAGCCTTCAAGGCCACAGTGTGGGCAATCTGGTTCTGGCCGCACTTACGACTGTCTACAATGGTGTTCAGGGAGCCATCGATGAGCTGTCGAGTATGATGCAGCTCAAAGGGCAGGTTGTACCCGTTACATTGGATGAAGCGCAGCTCTGTGCTCGTCTGGTCGACGGAGTAGTTGTTCGTACGGAGTCTGCAATCGATCTTCGAGGAGCAAATGGTCCTGGAATCGACGAAGTATTTCTCGATGCTGACGTAAAGGCGAATCCACGAGCCCTTGAAGCGATCAACAATGCGGATGCCATCCTTCTTGGCCCTGGAGACCTCTATACGAGCGTTATCCCTAATCTTCTCGTCGAAGAGATCAGCGACGCCATACGTGACACCAACGCACCTGTTATTTATGCCTGCAACCTTATGACCAAACTTGGAGAGACTGCTGGATACGGTGCATCTATGTTCGCTTCAGAGGTGGTGCGCTACATTGGCGGCCGAAAACTTGATTATCTGCTTGTGAACAGCGCTAAGTTTTCAGCTGAAGTGCTCAAAGTGTATGCAAAGGAAACTGCTACGCCGGTTGAGCTCGATAACAGGGATGCCGAGAATTTCGCTAACCATGTCTTGGTAGATGATCTGGCTTACATTGATGGGCTAACCGTGCGTCACAATTCAGAGCGGCTGGCCGACATCGTAATGGCCGCCATAGAATCTCATGTAACGAACCCGATGAGCGCCGGACTGGATTAGTCCGGGCAACTCAGGGTGTTTGTTCGTTCGTTCGCTTCCTAGGCTAGGAAGTCTTCAAGTACGAGAGTTTCTTCTCTTCGCGGGCCAGTTGAAAGAATCTTTGTTTGAACACCGACAATGTCTTCCAGCTTCTTGATGTAAGCTCGAGCACCGTCATTCAACTGTTCGGCTTTGGTTATGGCACGCGTTGACTCGCTCCAACCAGGAATCGTTTCGTAGATCGGCTTGACCCGGTCGAGCTTTGAAGCATCAACAGGGAACTGGTCGGTTCGTACGCCATCTATCTCGTAAGCGACACAGACTTTGATTTCATCCCAACCATCGAGAATGTCGAGTTTCGTGATGATCATAGCGTCGAAGCCGTTAACTCTTGCTGAGTAACGACCTGCAACACCGTCGAACCAGCCGATTCGTCGGGCACGACCTGTAGTCGTACCAAACTCGCCAGCCTGCTCACGAATCTTGTCGCCCTCTTCGCCGTGTATCTCAGTAGGGAAGGGCCCTGCGCCTACTCTCGTGCAATACGCTTTGAATACACCTGCAACGCCGCCGTAGGACCTTGGTCCCATGCCGAGACCTGTAAGGGTTCCGCCGACGGTAGGGTTTGAGCTTGTTACGAACGGGTAAGTGCCGTGATCCATATCGAGTAGCGCACCCTGCGCACCTTCGATAATAACGTTTTCATCATTATCTAAAGCAGCCGCTACAAGGTTTTCTACAGGGTAAATGTATTCCGAAAGTTCGGTCGCCCACTTGTTCGTCAGTAATAATATTTCATCCAAATCAACTGGCTCACCACCGTAGATCTTCGTAATTATCTCGTTTTTGAACGAAACAATATCAGTGAGACGAAGAGCTAGAGCTGCGGGATCGAGTAATTCACCGACTCGTAGTCCTTCTCGGGCTACCTTGTCGACGTACGCAGGTCCGACACCTCGACCGGTAGTGCCAATAGCGGCATTACCTCGACGTGCTTCCTCGAGTTGATCTAGTACGACGTGGTACGGCATGATCAAATGAGCTCGATCGCTAACAGCTAATCGAGATGGGTCGAGATTGTTCTCTCCGATTTCTTTTAAAAGAACTTCAGGATCAACAACAACGCCGTTTCCAATAACGTTCATAGCGTGCGGCCAGCAAATTCCGGACGGCACAAGATGAAGTTTTAGCGTACCTGCATCGTTTATTACAGTGTGGCCGGCGTTATTACCACCGGAGTAGCGTGCGATGATCGCAGCGTTTTCAGCAAGGAAGTCAATGATCTTCCCTTTGCCCTCGTCGCCCCACTGGGCGCCAATGACGGCGTATGCCGGCATCTCAAACTCCCTTGTTACCCAGTTGCCAGTCCGCAATGTGCCAATTTCAAGCGGCGTACGAACAGGCGAATTTTTGCAACAGGTTGTTGCCGATGAAGTATATCAGCCTATGATCACACACGTTCATTTTGTTCTGCGCAATACTAGTTTCAACTGATAAGTAAGGTAAAAGATAATACGTAAAAATATTCGGGTAGAACCGGTTTTTTTAAATAAACAATCGCATGAAAATCATCATTTCTGCCTACTGCTTTATGACGGTTTATGTGGTCGCCAGAAGAGGTGCTCTAAGGGGCGTTACTAGCACTAGTCAGCTAATGGCTGGGATCAGCGTCTCTGTTCTCCTAATATTGTTGTTGACTCCTTAGAAAATGGCGAGGTAGAGTTGTACTTACGCCCAAAC
>JAPKCH010000114.1 GCA_026421185.1 Dehalococcoidia bacterium
AAATCTGCCGATATCGTTACAAATCAACTTCCATACAACTTGTTGTGGCGCCCAATCGAAGTTGTGATTCAACCTAATTGTTTAGAGAACACCATCGGTATTATTTGCTATAGCCCACTTGCTCAAGGATTACTGACGGGGCGATATGCGAATGCCAATCAGGTACCAGATGGACTCTCACGATCTCGGTTATTCAGCAATGATCGCCCACTCGCTAGTCATGGTGAGCCCGGTTGTGAAGCCGAAGCATTTGAAGGAATCGCCAAAGTTATCGAAATAGCGAATGAATTAGGCGAGCATCCAGCAAAAGTAGCCCTGGCATGGGTCCGATCACGACCGGGTATTACGTCGCTTCTAGTAGGTGCTCGTTCACCGGATGAACTGGATTTGAATATACCGGCATTCGAGTACGAACTGCCTGCAGGCGTATCCGATCAGCTTTCCACAGCGACAGACCCAGTGAAAACTAAACTCAGTTCGAACCCTGACATGTGGAGTGCCAACAATCGGTTTCGTTAAACAACGTCTTCGGTTTCAGAGGATGTAAGTCATGATGGTCGGTCTAACCGACTGCAACCTGAAGTTCATCTTTTAGCCCGAAGTTTTTCACTGCAAGATCGGCAATGTAATCACCGATGACGAGAGAAGAGGTAGCGCCCGGGGATGGAGCGTTCAATACGTGGATAGCTCCACGTGATTCTTCGATTCGGAAGTCGTCTACCAGATTTCCACCACGATCAACTGCCTGTGCCCGAACTCCCGAGCCTGTTCCATCAAGATCATTTCCGGTTAGTTCTGGAACTAACTGTTGGAGACTGTCGAGAAAAACAGTCTTACGAAGTGATCGATTGATCTCCCAAACTCCAGTCTTCCACTCTCGAACACCCATTTTCCAGAACCCAGGATATGTGATCGTTCGTAAGAAATCATGCATTGAGAAATCACGCTTGCGGTATCCCTCACGTTTGGTAGCGAGAACAGCATTAGGACCTGCCTCAACCCACCCCTTCATAGTTTGCGTTAGGTGAACTCCCAAGAACGGGAATGCTGGGTCAGGCACTGGGTAAATGAGTCCCTTTACAAGAAATTCACTTTCTTTACGGAGCTTGTAGTACTCACCGCGGAAAGGAATTATTCGTAACCCGGTTTGTACACCCATCGTCTCTGCAACAAGATCTGAATGGAGTCCGGCGCAGTTGATGACATTGGCTGTTCGGAAGTCGCCAGTAGAAGTACTAAGCACAGTAGTGCCGTTAACCGACTTAGAAGTGTTGAGTTGGCTGTTGAAGTGAATCTCACCGCCAGATGATCTAACTTTATCGGCGTAAACAGCTGTCACGTTTCTATAGTCAACAATTCCGGTTCCAGGCGCATACAAAGCCTTAAGAGCCACTACGTGGGGTTCTATTTCTGACATTTCAATATTGTCGACCATTCGTAGGCCTTCAACTTGATTAGCTGTACCGCGTTCTTCTAGAGCGTTAAGCCGTTCGACCCCGGCGGCGTCACTGGCCACAATTAGTTTGCCGCACGTCCAAACTGGAATATCGTTTTCTTCGCAGAACTGGGTCATCGACGCCCGTCCAGACACACAAAAATTAGCTTTAAATGACCCTGGACGGTAGTAAATACCCGAGTGAATAACTCCTGAGTTATGACCGCTCTGCTGAGTGCCTTCTTTTGCGTTTTTTTCAAGAATAGCGAGTTTGATTTTCGGGAATCGCTCTAGTAATTTCATCGCTGTAGAGAGCCCGATAATTCCGGCTCCGATAACGATCACATCATATTTCGTTGAACGCAATTAGTAACTTCTCTCGCTTTTTTTCAGTGACTATGGCGAAAATACCACGGCACCAGTTTCTTGGTAACTTCAAATTCACACTCGATCATCAATGGTAATCTGATAATTTCACTTTATGCTCGACAACA